>NZ_JAVJTO010000039.1:0-97312 GCF_040220235.1 Coleofasciculus sp. B1-GNL1-01 | reverse complement strand
TTGGACTTTGGACAAAATCAGTATTTTTGCGTATTACTTACGCAAATAAAATAAGGAACAATAACTCCTCTATCTCAGCTCGAAGAAAAGCTCAGAAATACCGGATTTAGAAGGTTACAGAGTAAAGCTTAGGAGACTTGGCTCTTTTGGTTTTTACAAAATGGTTGTTTTTTGATAACTTTATGGCGAGTTCTCGGCTCTTTTTTTTCACCTTTAATTCGTCCGGGAGAATAACCACGACGTTTGGGGGATTGAGCAGGTGTACCCAAAGACGAAATAATTCGATAGAAGTCCCGTTGAACTAAGCTGGGTGTAACTTTGAGCGATTCAGTTTGAGTCAAATAACCCTCCCAAGGGCGAGGTAAAACAGTCGCTAATTTCCTGGCTTGCCACAAATTTACGTAAGCTAACAAGGTCAATTGAAACCAATTCTCTTCGTGATTAATTTCAGGAGTAAAATAGGTAGTCATCAACAATTTCTGTTTACCAAAACGGAAAAAATGTTCTAAATCATAACGTTGCCCATAAGCTTGATGACAGTCTTGAAGGCTCAACTCATGACGGCGAGAACCAATCACAATCAACCAGATATGTTTCCAGACAGATTTCCCCATGTCATCACTCACCATAACTTGAAGTAATCGAAAAGGATATTTGTGCATCTTGTACTCCTTAGTCCCCTTCATTAACAATTGATTCCAACCGGAAATTTTGAGATTCAGGTTCCGTCCCCTTTTCGTAGTAAAAGTTGATTGAAAGACTTCATCAGGTTGGCTCCAAGTCGTCTCGTCTTTAAGATCAAATCTGTCTCCATACCAACGAGGATGACCCGATGATTTTTTAGGAGAATCTGAGGGGATAAATTTTCGGTAGAAGACTCGATTGCTTTTAACTCGAATAATGGAAACTAAGTTATCTTCATTGACTTGTTGATTGAGAAAAGCTCGTTGACTGTAGAGACTATCCGCCACGAGAACGGATAACTTATCTTTCCAGGGAGCTGATTCATGATGGTAAATTGTTGTCAGTTGAGTTTGAGCCACATCAATATCTTTTTTGTCGGCAGACACTCGTTGTCCAGACAAGGGAATTGCCCAAGAGACATTTCCGGTTTCACTGGCTTCTGGCAAGGCAGCAACGACCGAGTAAGAGTGACCAATATTTACAGGCTTATTTCCTTTAATAGTATTGGGTTGATAGATGTAGCTTTTGTCGGACAAAGTGGCTGAATAAGGTCTGGGACAGGGAGTTGCGTCTACTCCAAATAGGTAAAAATGCCGCTCAACTGGGTCAGGAACTGTAGCCGAAACGACCGAAAATAAGTCATCAATAGCTTTGGGATAGTCGGGATGACTTGGAGTCGGTAAAAAATCTTGAATACCTTTATATAAACTGTTATAATCTCGGCGAAACAAAGGATTCAATGACAGTGCAGCGACTGAAGAAGCTTGTAAGTTAGATGAAAGAGAATCGAGTAACTCCATAACTGAACAGCGACGCGAACCAAGGGCTTGATAGAGATGGTTTCTCCACGCTCTGAAATCCTGGACATCGGCAGCTAATTCTTGATTAGTCATTTGCTAAAACACCCGGCAAAATAGTTAGCGTAAGATATACGCAAACTTAATTCTAATAGAGAAGTGGTTCAATCTGTAAGCTAATGACCCAACCTAATTCCTTGAAAACCTCTCAAGAAGCCTCGCTCAGAGTCAAACAAATCAAGGCGACTATTCGTAAGCTAAAGCGACAAATCCAAAAAATAGCTTCAGAAGGAGAAGTGGCTCCCCCCCATTGTCATGTGATTCGTTATCAGACGAAGCAAAATCAAAAAATTTACTGGTATTATAAGCTACAAGCCATTGAGCCGATTTTCCCTAGGGCTAATGACAAGAATAAAAAAAGCAAATACTTATATTTAGGAAAAGCGGGAAGTGAGGCTCATATTGATGCTGTGGAGAAAGTAATAAGAAGGGGACTTATCGACGAATTGGAAAGAGTTATTAATTCTCTCCAGTCAAGTTATTTAGATGTTTGTTTTGGCGGAGAAACTGAGCCGGATATCTCTGGGAGAAATGAGGGAGTTAAAGACGAGTAAAACTTTTCGGTCATCGTCAAATTAATTCCTCTTAATTAAGTTAAGAATAAGTTTGCGTAAAAATTACGCAAACTTATTTTTTTTGTCCAAAGTCCAAGTGTTCCCGCTAGCGCTTGGTAATTAACCTCTCCAAAAGCGCTGAATTGCCCTGTCGCAAAATCGATGCTGCTTGCAGTAGTTGCAGCGAAAGACCCCGGCACATTGAGTTGGGCGTTCGGTCCGAAAACAATTCCTGCTGGATTCATCAGATAGAGGTTAGCAGCCCCACCACTCACCTGTAGCAATCCATCAATTTGAGAAGGGCTGCGACCAACTACACGACCTAGAACGTTGCGAATCTCAGGGTTAGAAAGAAAGTTGGCAATTTCCTGCTGGGTCAGACCGAAAGACTCAAAGCTGTGAAACAGATTTTGCCCGTCTCCAGAGAGCATTCCGCCAGTGATGTTGTAGGTTTGACCATCAATAGTAACGACTGTACCTGTGCCATCAGTGGCGGGTGTGATGCTCTGCGCGTAAGCATCTCCAGAGATTAGCAACAGAGAAACCGTACATGAAGTGGCGAAAACCCTATTCAGTTTCCTTGCTCTAAAAACCATTAAGAAATAACCCCAATCAAGTCTATTTAAATTACTCAATAAAGCTAAACACTAGAAAGTGTTTGCCCCGAATAATTTTTCTGATTTTCCTTGATCATAACAACTTATTGATTATTTGAAAACCATAGCAAAAAAACATAACAAACTACTCCTGAATTAGCACCCAGAAACAGTCTCACAGGTCTTAAGAAGAGGATGTGATCGCAATCATCCTGAAAATTTCAAGCGATCACAGCAAATACCTGGACATAAGTTGTTTTCGCTTTACTAAGAAATGTTAACAAGCTTCAAATGCTTACTGTTGCCTGTTGCCTTGTCCTCAGGGTTAACGTTAATTCTGTCCGACTACTTAGAATCTGACCCAAAGGTTTGTTGTAAGCGATACCAGCGCTTATGGCACGCTTTGTGCAACTCCAAACCTGCACGATTGGCTCTAGCGGGATATAATAAAGAGTTCGAGATAAATGCTTTAGCCCAGAAATAGGAGTCTACCTGCCCGTGGTTGTACAAGTCGCCAACAGCATCTACGAAACCCAAACCACTGAAATTGCCAAACAGCTTCTTGACGCCACTCGGCAAAAACGCTCCTTTTTTGCCCAAATGCGCGATCAGATGCGCTGGGATGATAAACTCCTAGCTTGGGCGATGAGTAATCCCGGTTTGCGGGTGCAGCTTTTTCGCTTCATTGATGCCTTACCCGCCCTTCAGAGTAAAACTGAAATTGCTCGTCATTTGCAAGACTATTTAGGGGATGAGTCGGTGGAACTTCCCGCCGCCCTGAAAAATTTACTCAATTTTGCGAATCCTGACTCGATGCCGGGACAATTAGCAGCTTCAACAGTATCTACGGCGGTGGAAACCTTAGCGAATAAGTATATCGCTGGGGCAACGATTAAGCAGGTAATGAAGACGATTGAACGCCTGCGGAAAGATAAGATGGCATTTACCCTAGATTTACTGGGGGAAGCCGTGATTACCGAAGCCGAAGCCCAGTCTTATCTGGAACGCTATCTGGATTTGATGGAACAGTTGACTCAGGAAGCGAAAAGTTGGTCAACGGTGTCGGAAATTGACCAAGCGGATGGGGAAGATTTACCACGAGTTCAAGTCTCGGTTAAGTTAACCGCATTTTATTCCCAATTTGACCCCCTAGATCCAGAAGGTAGCAAAAAACAGGTGTGCGATCGCATCCGGATTCTGTTACGTCGTGCCCAGGAATTGGGGGCGGCGGTTCATTTTGATATGGAACAGTATGTCTATAAGGACATGACTCTGGGCATTCTCAAAGAATTGTTGATGGAAGAGGAATTCCGCGATCGCACGGATTTAGGCATTACCCTACAAGCCTATCTGCGAGATAGTAAAGGGGATTTAAACGATATTATCACCTGGGCAAAAGAACGGGGCAATCCCCTCACCGTGCGTTTAGTTAAAGGGGCATATTGGGATCAGGAAACGATTAAATCCTTACAAAACCATTGGCAACACCCCGTTTATAACCAAAAAAGCGCCACCGATGCCAATTTTGAGGAAATGACTCAGCTATTGCTAGAAAATCACCAGTATCTCTATGCTGCCATCGGATCACATAACGTGCGATCGCAAGCCAAAGCCATCGCGATTGCGGAACAGTTGAATATCCCCCGTCGCCGCTTCGAGATGCAAGTTCTCTATGGAATGGGGGATCAACTCGCCAAAGCCTTAGTGCAACGGGGACATCGGGTGCGGGTTTATGCGCCCTATGGGGAACTGTTACCGGGAATGGCATATCTGATTCGCCGCTTACTGGAAAATACTGCCAATAGTTCCTTCCTGCGCCAAAGTTTAGAAGAACGCCCGGTTGAGGAATTAATCGCCCCGCCTGTAGTGGATGAGGAACCTGATAATCGGGAAGCAGGGGGAGTTAACTCAACACTGAGTCAGGGCGGGTTTCGCACAGACGTTACCATCAATAACCAACAGAAAGTCCCTAAACCCGCCCCTACACACTCAACACTCAACATTCAACAATTCGCCAATGCGCCGGATACCGATTACGCCCAAGCCGAAGCCAGGGAAAAAGCCCAAACCGCCCTGGAAACTGTGCGCCAACAACTAGGGAAAACCTACTATCCCTTGATTAACGGCGACTATCAACCCACCCCCGCAACCGTTGATTCCGTTAATCCCTCGAATCCCAGTGAAATTATCGGTAAAGTGGGATTACTCTCCATCGACCAAGCCGAAACTGCCTTAAACGCCGCCAAAGCCGCCTTTCCCGGATGGCGTCGCACCCCGGTTAAACAACGGGCGGATATTTTGCGTCAAGCGGCGGAGTTAATGGAAGGGCGTCGGGAAGAACTTTCAGCCTGGATATGCTTGGAAGTCGGCAAAGCCTTACGAGAAGCCGATGCGGAAGTCTCCGAAGCCATCGACTTTTGCCGTTACTACGCCTCGGAAATGGAACGGCTGGAGGGCGGGTATATCTATGATGTGGCTGGGGAAACCAATCGCTATGTCTACCAACCCAGAGGAATTGCGGTGGTGATTTCGCCCTGGAATTTCCCCTTGGCGATTGCGACGGGAATGACGGTAGCGGCGTTAGTCGCGGGAAATTGTACCCTCCTCAAACCCGCTGAAACCTCATCGGTGATTGCAGCGAAACTGGCAGAAATATTAGTCGAAGCCGGAATTCCGAAGGGAGTGTTTCAATATGTTCCCGGTAAAGGTTCCCAGGTGGGGGCGTATATGGTGAAGCATCCAGATACCCATGTAATCGCCTTTACGGGTTCCCAGGAAGTGGGATGTCGCATTTATGCCGATGCGGCAATGGTTCAACCGGGTCAAACTCACCTAAAACGGGTAATTGCCGAGATGGGCGGGAAGAATGCGATTATTGTGGATGAAAGTGCGGATTTAGATCAAGCCGTGGCGGGTGTGGTGAAGTCGGCATTTGGGTATAGTGGTCAAAAATGTTCCGCCTGTTCACGGGTAATCGTTCTCGACCCTATCTATAATACCTTTATCGAACGATTAATTGAAGCCACGCGATCGCTCAATATTGGGGCGGCGGAATTACCCAGTACCCAAGTTGGACCGGTAATTGATGCTACTGCCAGAAATCGAATTCAGGACTATATTGAAAAAGGGCGGCAAGAGGCAGAAATAGCGGTGGAATGTGAAGTCCCAGACACGGGTTATTTTGTCAGTCCCACAATTTTTACCAGCGTTTCACCCGATGCCAAAATTGCCCAAGCGGAAATCTTTGGTCCGGTTGTAGCGGTGATTCGAGTCAACGATTTTCCCGACGCCTTGGTTGTAGCTAATGGGACAAAATATGCCCTGACGGGAGGATTATATTCTCGCACCCCCTCCCATATTGACCAAGCATCTGCCGAGTTTGAAGTGGGTAATCTCTATATTAACCGCACGATTACCGGGGCAATTGTTTCGCGTCAACCGTTTGGCGGATTCAAATTATCAGGGGTAGGATCTAAGGCGGGGGGACCCGATTATTTACTCCAATTTTTAGAACCGCGCACGATTACCGAAAATATTCAGCGTCAGGGGTTTGCCCCAATTGAAGGAGTTGATTAAGGTGATGAAAATCAAGACTTGGAGGTAAGATTTAAAGGAGATCCCCGACTTCTTCAAGAAGTCGGGGATCTGGTAAAAGGATCAGCGAATTTTGAATACAGTTCTGGATAGATTAGGGTAGCATCTGAGTCGTCAAATCCACTCATTACTCGTAGATTAACACTGACGGATGTTACCCAGTTTTTTAGCAAAACCCTCTCTAAAAATGCGTTTGCGCCTTGTCCTTGTTATTCCTTTCTTGCTGCAAATTACGGCAGCAGTGGGATTGACGGGTTGGCTTTCCTTACGCAATGGTGAACAAGCAGTGCATGAACTTGCCAGTGATTTACGTCACGAAATCGCTGCCCGGATTGAACAAAAACTCGATAGTTATCTGCAAATCCCCCATGCCTTTAATAAACTCAATGCCAATGAAACCTGTCTGAATCAATTAGAATTAGACAATTTGCTGGATTGTGAGAAAACCGTCTGGCATCAGATGCAAGTTTTTCCGGTTAGCGCTACAGCTATAGCAACAGAAGATGGTAAATATCTGGAAGTGGTGCGACAAGAGGATGGGAGATTTCAAATTCATGAATCAGTGAATTATACTAAATATATTTATGCCACGAATCAGCAAGGAAATCGGATCAAGTTATTAGAAACTCCTGCCTACGATGATCACCGCACTCGACCCTGGTATGAAGAGGCGGTAAAAGCAGGTGAGGCAACCTGGAGTGAGGTGTTCCGTTATGAACATGAAGATACATTAGCGATCGCGGCGAGTATGCCCCTGTATCAGGATGATACCTTGCTGGGGGTCACCAGTACAATTCTGTCTCTGTCTCATATTGGGGACTTCCTGGAAAACTTGGAAATTGGTGACTTTGGACAGACGTTTATTTTAGAACCGAAGGGGAAAGGAACCTTAGTTGCTACATCGATGAGTGAAGAGACGTTTGTCTCTACTGATCATCAGGCGAAATCAGAACGGAATGACTCGATTACCAGTGATAACCCACTAATTAAGGCGACGGCTGACTTTTTAGTTGGGAAATTTGGCAGCTTTGAGACTATCCAAGGGGAATATCAGTTAGATTTTGAGTTAGATAAAAAGAAGCAATTTGTCCAAGTTCTCTCCTTTCAAGACGATCAAGGACTCAATTGGTTGATTGTTGTCGTGGTTCCCGAAGATGAATTTATGGCACGCATCCACGCCAACACCCGTACAACCATTCGCCTCTGTGTGGCGGCGTTGATTCTGGCTACGCTTTTGGGATTATTTACCTCGCGTTGGATTAGTCAACCCATTTTACGACTGAGTATGGCATCTTGTGCGATCGCCAGTGGGGAACTTGATCAACGAGTCAAAGTCGAAGGGATTTATGAACTGCGGATTTTATCCAAATCCTTTAACCAAATGGCGCAGCAGTTGCAGGAATCCTTTACCGCCTTGGAAAATGCTAAAGCTGAACTGGAATTGCGAGTCGAACAACGCACAGCAGAATTGAAAACAGCAAAAGAAGAGGCGGATACGGCGAATAACGCCAAAAGTGAGTTTCTGGCAAATATGAGTCATGAACTGCGAACGCCACTGAATGGGGTGTTAGGCTATGCCCAAATTCTGCAACGATCAAAAACAATGAGCGATCGCGAACTTGATGGGGTGCGGATTATCCATCAATGCGGTTCTCATTTGCTGATGTTGATTAATGATATTCTCGATTTAGCGAAAATTGAAGCCCGGAAGATGGAACTCCATGGCAGTGATATTCATTTTCCCTCATTCCTGCGGGGTGTTGTCGAAATTTGCCGGATTCGGGCGGATGCAAAAGGCATTTCCTTTATCTATCAACCCACTTCATCCCTTCCTGCTGGTATCCACGTAGACGAAAAGCGACTGCGACAAGTTCTAATTAATCTCCTCAGCAATGCGATTAAATTTACCGATACCGGCGGCGTTACCTTTAAAGTCGGCTATGGAGATAACCAAGACAATCACAGTATCGGGGGACACAATGGAGACAAACCAGAAGGTGTCTCTCATCTACGGGAAACCTCAACCCCTCCCCATCACCAAATCCGGTTTCAAATCGAAGATACCGGGGTAGGGATGAGTCCCCAACAATTGCAACGCATCTTTTTACCCTTTGAACAAGTGAGCGATCGCAAACGTCAGGCGGAAGGAACTGGACTAGGTTTAGCGATTAGCACCAAGATTGTACAGCTTATGGGTAGTACAATTCAAGTCCACAGTGAAGTCGGTAAGGGGAGTGTATTTATCGTGGATCTAGACTTACCCGAAGCCCGAGAATGGATTCAAACAACTCCCGCCTTTACTCAAGGTAGAATTATTGGCTATCAGGGCAAACCCCAAACCATCCTTGTCGTCGATGATCGCTGGGAAAATCGTTCAGTCGTGGTTAATTTGCTCGAACCCCTAGGATTTGATGTCATTGAGGCAAATAATGGTCGAGAAGGATTAGATATCGCCATGACAGCTACGCCAGATCTAATCATTACCGACTTGATCATGCCAACTATGGACGGCTTTGAGATGATGCGACACATTCGCCAGTCCAAAACCCTGAAAAATATGCTAATCATAGTATCGTCAGCCAGTGTTTTTGAGATGGATCGGCATCACAGTTTGGTAGCTGGGGGTAATGATTTTCTGCCCAAACCCGTTCAAATTGATGAGCTACTCCAGACGTTACAACACCATTTGGGACTGACCTGGATTTACGAACCCGCATCAGGGAATGGTAGTCAGTCAGCGGCTGTTAAGGTAACAACATACGAGCAACAAAAACCGGGCAAACCCGAAGCAATTATTTTTCCGGAAGAGGAATTAGATATTCTCTGGGATTTAGCCATGAAAGGTCGGATTAAACTTTTGCTCGAAAAAATTGATAGTATCGAGAGTGCGGATAATAAGTTCGCCCCATTTGCTCAATATATACGCCAGCTCGCTAAAGGCTTCCAGCTTAAAAAAATACGAGATTTTATTGAGGAAAATCGGTGCATTCACTAAACGCAATTAACATATCGCTACCCCCTAAAAATTATAGCCATGCTTAAGTCCAACTCTACTACCTTGAACCGGATAGAACAACGCAACAAGGCAATGATAGACAAGTTAAACAAAACGATTATTTTAATTATTGACGATAGTCCCAACAATCTAGAAATACTCTCAGAAACCCTGACTAGCGCTGGATTTGAAATTGCCGTTGCTCTTGATGGAGAAACCGCGCTTGAGCAAATTGCTTATGATCCACCGACCTTAATTCTGTTAGATGTGATGATGCCAGGAATTGACGGATTTGAAACCTGCCGACGCCTGAAAGCCAATCCTGACACTCACGAGATTCCGATCATTTTTATGACGGCTTTGACCGATACCATTGATAAAGTTAAGGGGTTAAATTTAGGGGCTGTAGACTATATCACTAAACCCTTTCAGCAGGAAGAAGTCTTAGCACGAGTTAAGGTGCATTTGAAACTGCGAACCCTAACCAAAACCCTAGAAGAGCAAAATACCCGATTAGTTGAGGAAGTTGAACAACGGGGTAAAGCCGAAGCCGCCTTACAAACATTGACCCAGGAATTGGAACAACGAGTGGAAGAACGGACAAATCAACTCGCCCAAGCCCTCAACAATTGGCAACAAGCCCAAGCCATGCTAGTTCAAAGTGAAAAAATGTCCAGTCTGGGACAAATGTTAGCCGGGGTTGCCCATGAAATTAATAATCCCATTACTTCGATTCATGGCAATTTAAGCTGTGCCAGCGAATACAGCCGAGATTTACTTAACCTCTTGCAAATCTATGCTCAACATTATCCGAATCCAGTTGCCGAAATTCAAGATAAATCTCAAAAAATTGACACAGATTTTCTGGTAAAAGATTTACCCAAAACCTTTAAGTCGATGGAATTGGGCATCGAACGCATTTGCCAAATCATTAAAAGCTTGCGGAATATATCTCGCCTCGACGCAGGCGAAATGATGATGGTTGATTTGCACGAGGGGTTAGAGAGTACGCTAGTTCTCTTGCAACATCGGATCAAACCCACCGGGAAACATTTAGGCATTCAAGTGATTAAAGAATATGGAAAGTTACCGCCCATTGAATGCTATCCTGGACGCCTGAGCCAAGTGTTTATGAATATACTGGCGAATGCAATTGATGCCTTAGAGGAAGCAGAATGTAGAAAGCAAAATTCCGAGACAATTTCAGAGAGTGATACAACCCCCGCGCCTCCCACCATCTGGATTCGTACCAGAGGGATTGATAACCAGCGAGTAGAAATCCGTATTTCTGATAATGGTCCTGGTATCCCTGAAGAGATACAAGAAAAGCTATTCCAAGCCTTTTTCACGACTAAACCTTTTGGCAAAGGAACGGGGTTAGGATTATCGATTAGTCATGAGATTGTCGTGGAAAAACACAGTGGACAATTACGTTGTGTGTCTCACCCTGGAGAAGGTGCTGAGTTTATCATTGAACTTCCGATTGGTTAATATCGTCATTCGTCTTATGTCATTTGTAAGGGTTTGAGGACTATTGACAAAACTAAACCAATCACTGATTTCTTGATAGAATAGCAAAACCTAATACCTGACAAAAGAAGGAGGCGATACCATTGCCGAGAGTTCGCGTGCGTCAACATGTCAATCCCTTGAGTAAAAAATACCTGACTCCAGTAACGCCTCCCCCGTGGGAAAAGGTATATCATCAACCCATGCAACCGCTACATCTAGATATCGGTAGTGCTAGAGGGGAGTTTTTGTTAGAAATGGCAACCCAGAACCCCGATTGGAATTTTCTGGGATTAGAAATTCGAGAACCTTTAGTTGAGACAGCCCAAGAATTGGTAGCGGAGTTAGGATTAGATAATCTTCATTTTATATTTTGCAATGTCGATAACTCATTAGCACCAATTTTAGCCTCTTTACCCCAGGGACTATTAAAGCGCGTAACCATTCAATTTCCTGATCCATGGTTCAAAAAACGACATGCTAAACGCCGTGTGGTCAAACCCGAATTGGTCAATACGTTGGCAAAATACTTGGTCAAAGGTGGCGAAGTTCTTATCCAATCTGACGTTGAAGCCGTAGCCCAAGAAATGTGCGATCGCTTTACCGAGAATCCAGCCTTTCAACGTCAAGGAACCGAGTGGTTAGCCACGAATCCTCTACCTGTTCCCACCGAACGAGAAACCTACACAATAGCCTGTAAACAACCTGTTTATCGGGCGTTGTTTGTGATTGGTGATTAAGTGGGTAATTCGTCATTCGTCATTTGTCATTTGTAATTTGCCATTCGTCATTTGTATTAATTAAAGGTGTAGGGGCGGGTTTAGGGACTTTCTTATCGCTATCGATGATTAGATTTATTCAAAACCCGCCCTTCTACGTCTTGTCAAAAACAGATTCCATTTTATTAATTAAAGGTGTAGGGGCAGGTTTAGGGACTTTCTTCTCGCTATTGATGATCAAGATTTATTCAAAACCCGCCCTTCTACGTCTTGTCAAAAAAAGATTCCATTTTATTGATTAAAGGTGTAGGGGCGGGTTTAGGGACTTTCTTCTCGCTATCGATGATTAGATTTATTCAAAACCCGCCCTTCTACGTCTTGTAAAAAAAAGATTCCATTTTATTAATTAAAGGTGTAGGGGCGGGTTTAGGGACTTTCTTCTCCCTATCGATGATTAAATTTATTCAAAACCCGCCCTTCTACGTCTTATCTTTGATGTTAGTCAGGGCGGGTTTTGCTACATACATTATCGGTGGGATTCAAGATTGAGTGGCTAAACCCGCCCCTACACGCCCCTACAATTGATTGACAGACGTTCCACCGGAACCTCTTACCGGATCGTCACGCGATCGCGCCCCTGTCGTTTTGACTCAAATAGTGCTTCATCAGCCGCCTGCACCAGCTTTAATGGATCATCATCTGGATGGGGAATCATCACAGCGACACCCAAACTCAGAGTGATAATTGAGGAATATCCACACATCCGATAGGGATCATGGGAAATATTTAAGGCTTTGACACGTTCTCGGATTTGCTTTGCTAATTGTACCGCTTGCTCTCCATTTATGTGTGGCATAATTATGGCAAATTCCTCCCCACCAAAACGAGCAACCAAAGCCTCTGGATGCTTGACACACTCCCGAATCGCTTGGGCGATTTGCTCTAAACAAAAGTCTCCCGTCAGATGACCAAACGCATCGTTAAACAATTTGAAAAAGTCGATATCCGCTAAAATCAATGCCAGGGGAACCTTTTCTTCCGCTAATTTCTGCCATTCTTGGGCGAGGTGATCGTCAAAGGTGCGACGATTCGCCAGCTTGGTTAAGTCATCAATTTTTGATAAATACTTTAACTGTTGATTCTCTTGCTCTAACTGTCCAATACGCGGATCAGTTGGCGATTCCAGGGAGAGTTGTTCCTTCAAATAAAGCTGATATAACTTACATCGGATTGTCGCCTGATTTCCCTGTAGTTTTATCAACCCCATACTCTCTAACTTATACGCCGCGATCGCATCTAAACGCACGCTCTCTGTTGCCATCACCACCTGTTGCAACGCCGCCCCTAACTCCGGATTCTTTTCCACGGTGGCGAATTGACGCCGCAAATGATGACTATAGACTCCCGCCAGGGTTGGTGCTTCCTCTAATAACTGCGCCAAGGTGAGATCAGTATAACGTAGGTGATAAAGTGCCAGTTGAATTAAATAAGGATGTCCTCCCACCATTGCCATTAAGTCGGCGGCTTGAGAATTATCCATCCAATCCAGTTGGTAACGACAGGCTAACTCCTGCACCTGCTCTAACGTCAACTCTGGTAGAAGAATCGGTAGTCCCACATTAAAGGGAGATTGATTAATATTTAAAGAAATATAAATTTCAGTCGAATGCACCACAATGAAACGCAACTGTTGTAAATTCTCATCCAGTTGGGCTTCTTCATGCCAGGAACGCAGTAATGGCAGAAAGTCCCTGGCAATTGTGTCATACTCTAACAACCGATTAACTTCATTCAAGGTCAAGAGAATCGGCGTGTCAATTTGCTCCAGCAGATATCCTTGAAAATAGAAGGTGCAGCTAACTTTGCTACCAATATCTTTATCCCAATAGTCATCCAGATTAGGTGGGATCTGCAACTGCCGAGCGACGTTAGCGCAGAACCAGCGCAGAAATTTATCCAGGTTGATAAAAACACTTTCATCAGCTTGTTGGAAGTCGAGATTAACTGTATGGAATCCTTGCGCCTTAGCCTGAGCAATAATCCGTTGCAGCAGAGAACTTTTTCCCATCTTTGAGGGCGCTTTGATCCGAATAATACTGCCGGGTATGCCAAGTTCTGCGTAAGCGAGTTCTTCGACAGGGGGGCGATTAATGTAAAATTCGGAGTTAAGTGGCAAAGGACTACCAGGGAATTCTAACCGATCTGGTGTTCTGGTTTGGTTAAACATAGTATCGCTTGAGTTGGCTAGGGGAGGTTGGGCTGAAATATCTTTTGTTCTGTTGATAATATAGTGCTCAAAGACAGTATTGATATTATTTTTAGTGACTTTTTCTCCAATAATATGAGAAAGACGTTGCCAAAGTTTAGCACCAACATCTCGAATATAACTCTCTTCATATCCGATGTTAGCCGAAATTTCCGTATAGGTTAACCCTTGCCAAGTCAAGTGAAAGACTTGTTCTTGAATGTTACTCAGTGGCGGATCACGAAGCATCGAACTCAAGACAGCTAGCGCTTCTATACTATTCATTGAGTATCATTATGTGTTGCATTAACTCAGTCGCTTTAAGTTTATTTTAAGGGACAGAGTGCCAAAAACCAACATTTTCCAACAAAAATGTCTATTTTGGTTCATCCTGAACACCAGAGCGGAAAGTAAGTAGGTGGACATAATTAACGTGAACGGTGAAGATCGTCATTCGTCATTCGTCATTTGTAAGGGTTTGAGGCTTGTGTACAAAACTTAGTACAGTGACGTTTTCTTTTGTCCGACTACTTATAGAACATTATCCAACAGACAAAGTAGAAGGGTATAAGTATGTAGAATGCCTTTATTAAGCGAGTTATTACACAGACGCCGCGAGTGAATGAGCGACTTGAAAACTTATTAGTCTGTTCAAGCCTAAACAGAACTCAAACGTCATTCCAGCCGACGGATTGCAATCAGAAAATGAGTCATGCGATCGCGCATCTAGAACCCTCTATGCAAAACGGTCAAGCCATAGTCAACTCACAGTAATTTACCCGTAGTCATAGTCAGGGCAATAAATTCTCAATTAGTGCAATGATTAGTTAGTTTACAAACGGGATAAAATACCGCTCACAGGATACACATAACATTCATATTAGCGCTGTTTCTCAGAACGATGAATGCTGGTTTTCGGTCGGAGATAATGGCATAGAAATTGCTCTGAGACGTAGCCGCCAGATGTCCCAATTTTTTCAACACCTGAATAGCAAACAGAGTATCCAGGAATAGATAATTGATTTAGCCCTGTGTGAGAAAATAGTGGACAATCATCGTGGTAGACTTTGGGTGGAATCTTAACTCGGTTAGGGTTCAAGGTTTTACTTTACTTTTGCTGATTATCAGGATTAAAATTATGGGTACTCAAGGCACTTTAATTGATTTTCCTCTACCAGCGATTTTTCAGTGGCTTGAGAAAGGAGGGAAAACAGGTGTACTAGCAATTCATCCTTTTAGCGCTGTCCGTTTCGCGTCTGATACAAACTTGCAATCAGATGTAAGCGTTAGAGGAAACACGGGAGATGAGGAAGATAGGGCGTCAACCCTCAAGACGCGCCATAGAACGTCTCAAGAATCAGTCAGGACGAGTTTTGAACATACGTTACCACCTGTAGCCAAACCAAAGCCGATCAACTCGTCTCTACACATTGAACACTTCCCCAATCACTACATTTGGATTGCTCAAGGTCGAATAGTCGCCGCCGCTAATCGGTTCGATGGACAGGGTTTGATATCCCTGATTCGACGAGATCAATGGGTAAGCGATCGCGTCTTAAGCAAATTATTACAGCGTTGCTCCCTGAATCACCAACCCTTGGGGTTATGGCTCAAAAGTCACGGAGTCTTGGATAGCGCACAACTCGAACAAATCTTTGAGATTCAAATCGTAGAGCAAATTGTTCCCCTATTTCAACTCAAGGATGCTCAGTTTAAATTTGAATTGAGAGCGGCTCTCCCTGCACTGGAAATGACTGGTTTAAGCATATCCACAACCCAAGCCACAATGATGATATCGGGAGTGTTGAAACAGTTTAGTGGGTGAAATGTAGAGACGTGCCATGGCGCGTCTGGAAGTAGAGGGAGCTGGGGAAGTCGTGAGTTAACTCAAAACTCTACCTTACACTGTTGCCTGTTGCCTGTTCCCTGTTGCCTGTTCTTTGACAAATGGCGAATGACGAATGACGAATGACAAATGACGTAGCTTGCTTCTCGCGAAGGCGAGTATGACGAATGACGAATGACGAATGACAAACTTAACCGCGATCGCAAACCCATTTCCATAGCGGATGACTCGGACCTTGATGACATATCCGACGCACCTGATGCGCCAAGCGTTGTTTTTCGGCGGTCGGAATTCCAAATAAAATGTTGCGACTTTGCCACACTAAAACTGCTGTTGTCGTCCCCACACAGATAGCTAGACCCAAAATAGGCAGGCGGTTAAATGCAATACTATATCGCAGACCCGACCAGGTAAAATGCTCTTGCAACAACAATAACTCATAACGCCAACCCCAAAGACTCAGCGGAGCAACACTAATCCAGAGAATACCCACGAATAACCAACGACCATACACCGTAAGTTGATGAAGTCGCTGAACTTTCACCTTTATTGTCGGCTCAAGGTGATCTGGAATATTGTGAGAAGACTGAGTGTCTAACGGCTCCATTATAATTAAAGACAATTCCGATTATGCTTTGTCCAAAAATTCAGCTTCGATAACCTGAGTGGCTTTGGTTTGACCCGTGCGTTCTCTCCAGAATGCTAATAGGGTACTGGCAACAAAAATACTCGAATATGCACCTGCGATAAACCCTACAATTAGGGCTAGGGCAAAATATTTTAACGTTTCTCCGCCAAACAAGAAAATAGACACCAACGTTAATACCGTAGTTAACGTGGTATTAATTGACCGGGTAAGGGTTTGATTAATCGCATCATCAACTATTTGATCAATATGTTGGTCGGGATGCTTGGCAATGACCTCCCGGATGCGATCGTAAATAACTACGGTATCATTAACAGAAAATCCAATAATTGTCAAGAGAGCGACCACAAAAAGGCTATCAACCTCTACCCCTTGGACTAAACCCAAAATAGAGAAAATGCCCAACGTGACCAAGACATCATGAAGTAAAGCGATAAACGCCAAAAAAGCATAGTCAAACTGAAACCGGAACGAGAGGTAAACCAGAATCCCGGCAAAGGAAACGAGTAATGCCAGTAAACCGGATGTAAATAACTGCCGTCCGATGATTGGACCTACAGTATCAATTTGAGTCGCGGCTGGATCGAATTCCCCAATCCTTTCACTTAGGGCTTTTTGTAACTGACTGCGCTGTTCAACATCCAAAGTTTTGGTGCGAATTGTCAACCCTTGTTGTTCAGCACCGATACGCTGAATCGTACTATTACCCAGATCCTGTTCATTGAGAACCTCGCGCACCTCTGCCAGCTCTATCGGTTCGTCGCAGTTACCGGGTACACCACAATCGAGTTCAACTTGTAGACGTGTCCCGCCGACAAAATCGAGACCAGGACGCAGAGGCGCTCCTAGCTGTGCCGTAGAAATCGCCATGGAAGCGATACCAGCCAAGATGATTACGGCGGAAATGATCCACCAGAGCGATCGCTGTTTGATTACACTAAATTTGGTCATTTGTCATTCGTCATTCGTCTTATGTCATTCGTCATTCGTCTTATGTCATTTGGTCGGGGCGGGTTTTGCCGCCAAGCTAACGATAACAATCAATATTAGTCCCTAAACCCGCCCCTACACACAGATGTCATGGCATCTCTTTACATGACTCCCCCAGCTTCCTCTGCTCCCTCTGCTCCCTCTGCTCCCTCTGCCCCCTCATCACCCCATCACCCCATCACCCCATCACTGAGACGGTGACAGATTCGGACAGAACAGTTGCGGCTTCTGGCGCACTCCAGGAAATCCTAAAACCAACAACAGCATAAATGTGCGAGTACAGGTAAGGGCTGTAAACATACTGATCACAACTCCAATTCCTAGGGTAACGGCAAAGCCTTTAACTAAACCTGACCCTAGCCAAAATAGAGCCGCACACGCAATCAACGTGGTTAGGTTCGAGTCCAAAATACTGGAAAACGCTCGATAAAAACCCGATTCCACAGAGCGATATAGAGTTTTTCCCTCGCGTAATTCTTCTCGCGTCCGTTCAAAAATTAGCACATTCGCATCTACCGCCATACCAATACTGAGAATAAACCCAGCAATTCCTGGTAGAGTTAACGTTACACCAATCAGGGCAAAGGCGGCTAGGGTGAGTAGAGCGTAGATACTCAGCGCCACATTAGCAATTAAACCGGGGAGACGATAGTAGATTGCCATAAACAGCAAGACTAAAATTAAACCGCCAATGGCAGCATAAACGCTGCTTTGAATACTGTCTCGTCCCAACGTAGCGCCGACAGTGCGATTCTCTACGATTTCCACAGGTAACGGTAACGAACCCCCTTTGAGTTGGGCGGCTAAGTCACTTGCCCGTTGCACATCAAAATTCCCGGTAATCACAGCACTACCGCCACTAATCCCCGTTTCCGCGTATTCCGGACCCACGGTGGGGGCACTAATCAAGGAGTCATCCAGGAAAATCCCAATACTGCGCCCGGTACCCGCCAAGTCTCTAGTCAGTTCCGCAAATCCTTGTCCCCCCGCCGCATCAAAACGGATGGCGACTTGCCAACCATTACCGGCTTGAGTCGGTTGCGCGAAGGCATCCTTGAGGTTTTTCCCCGTCACATCTGTCTTCTCAAACAATTCTGCGATCGCGGCGTTCGAGCGTTCTAAAGCCGCTTGATTTTCTGCGATCGCCTCTGGATCACCACCCTCTTCACTCTCCAGTAGAGCGGCTTGTTCAAATAGCAGTTGCTGACGCAACTGTTGCTCAATCGAAAGCTGGGCTTCTGTACCCGGTATTTGCTTACGGAAATCCAGTTGGGCGGTTCCCCCTAGCACCCGTTCAGCCTGTTGCGGATCATTCACACCGGGAAGTTGTACTAATATTTGGTCGGAGCCAATGGTTTGAACTTGAGATTCAGAAACACCGAGAGCATTCACGCGACGGTCAACCACAGTTCTCACAGCTTCCAACTGATCCGGCGCAATTTCGGTAATCTCCTCTGTGGTTTTCACCTGAATCGTCAGTTGTGCGCCACCCCGCAAATCAAGTCCCTGCTGAAGAGGAATCTTCACCAGCACTACGATTGCCAGAATGATCAGGACTAGAATCAGGGCTACTAACGAACGCTGTCTTTGCATAACTTATGACTCGCCGCAACAAATGCTATCTTAATCTGTTTATACTCATATCTTGCACCATTTTCAGTAAGCCCCCCATCCGCCAAGAACTCAACGTCTTGACAAGCGAGCTACTGTCCACGCTGAGTAGAGCGAAATCCCTATCCAGTCAGCTTTAGCTGACTTGAGCTTTTAGCCTTGGGTTTAAACCCAAGGCGGTTTAAGGGGAGTGGTGCAAGATCTGAGTTAGATCTGTAGTGCCAACATCTTTTTTACTCCCTCTGCAATCTGCTGAGGTTGGACAATGGTTAAGCTTTCCAGAGTGCCATTATAAGGAGTGGGGATATCTTGAGACGAGAGTCGCAAGACAGGAGCATCCAATTCATCAAAGAACCGATCATTAATTGATGCCGTTACCTCCGCCCCAATACCGCCAGTTTTCATGCATTCTTCCACCAGAATCACCCGATGGGTTTTGCAAATCGACGCGCCAATAGTTTCAAAATCCAAGGGCTTCAGAGAAATCAAGTCAATCACCTCTGGATCAAACCCTTCTTTCTCTAGAGACTTCACCGCTTGCGTAACATGGTGACGCATTCGCGAGTAGGTGAGAATGGTGACATCTTCGCCCTCTCGGACAACCTCAGCTTTATCCAAAGGCAGGACATACTCCTTATCGGGCAAATCTTCCTTTAAGTTATAAAGGAGAACATGCTCAAAGAACAAAACCGGATTATCATCCCGAATCGCCGCTTTGAGTAATCCCTTGCCATTGTAAGGAGTTGAACAGGCGACAATCTTTAAACCCGGAACCGCTTGAAAATAGGCTTCGAGTCGCTGAGAATGTTCCGCACCCAGTTGACGCCCCACCCCACCGGGTCCACGAATCACCATGGGAATTTTGAAATTACCGCCAGACGTGTAACGCAGCATCCCAGCATTATTGGCAATTTGGTTAAATGCCAGGAGGAGAAAGCCCATATTCATGCCTTCAATAATCGGTCGCAACCCTGTCATCGCTGCGCCCACGGCTAGACCGGTAAAACTATTTTCGGCAATAGGAGTATCTAGAACTCGCAGTTCACCGTATTTTTTATACAGATCCTTGGTCACTTTGTAGGAGCCACCGTAGTGACCCACATCTTCACCAAGCACGAATACCGCGTCATCACGAGCCATTTCTTCATCAATAGCCGCACGCAACGCATTAAAGAAAAGTGTTTCTGCCATCAATACCTCACCAGACGTGGCAAATGTCATCCTAGCATTGCATAAGCCGCAGGGGAAGCAGAGGGGCTGGGGAGTGGAGGTGCAGGGGAGCGCACAAAGGACAAATGACGAATTAGGTTTTATTAATTAATAAATGAAAAATACATCAATTAGAATTTCCTATTAATAAGCCAGCGCCATGAATTTTGTGTATGCTAAAACAGCAAGGTAATCAATCATCAGGATGCCGACACTTCTACGTATCTACGTACTTGCAAAAAATCTTACTGTTGCCTATTGCGCTGTTGCCTATTGCCTGTTGCCTCGTCTTTCATTGTGTCCTAAAAGTGAGCAGAAACCTACAGATGTCTGTATACTGAATGACGGTATGAGTCACGGCAGTGCATTCTACGGCAGGATTATTTAATATCATGACTTTTTTCGGATTAGTTTGGACAACATCTTGGGTGGGCTGTTTGCTGGCATCCAGCCAAGGTCTATTAAGAGTACCCGATTATATTGCCAATGCTTTGCCTGCTAAAGTTTTATCTGTTGTTAACAGCCCACTCGAACAACCAACTTCTCGTTTTTTTGCCTCTCCAGTTTATTCAGACGTCAGGTCTAACCCGTCTCCAGTAACGACATTTGCTAACTCAGGATTCACTCAGGATTTAGGCAGTTTACCTTTTCCCTTAGCCCAAACTGTTACTGTTGGAACTCATCCATTTCGGGACACGGCTGAATCGGTTACCTGTCCCGCCAAGTCAGATTCTCCCCATAATCGGAGTAAATCCCAATCCACCTATCATGCTTCCTCAACGTCAGGACATCTCTCCGATATAAGCTTACCCCAGAAAATCTGGAAACTGATCGAGAATTTGTTTTCGTGGGGTCAATCCGCCGAATCAAACGATAAAACCTTGACTGAAGAGGTTGTCCTGATCCGTCCACTCGCTCAAACCAGGACTCGCGGCAGAAAAAGGAGTCAAGTAAGAGGAGTAAAACGAGGCTTTTTGCAATATACCCAAAGGAAGAAAAAATCAGCAGATGTACCAGAAAAGCAGCAATTCCAGGTTGTGGTGAAAGGACGAGCGATCGCCCAATTGCCGACTCAAAAGCAGGCTGAACAGATGGCGAAAAATCTCACGCTGTTGTTCTGTGACTCATCTGATGTATCGGAGATAAATTCATCGGTACGAGCTATGCTGTCGGATGGGATACCTGTGGTGAAAGCAGGCGATCGCGTATTATTTAAAGTGGATGATACCCTAGCCAAAGACTTAGATCAGCATCGAGAACTTCTGGCAATTGAATGGGCAAATAACTTGCGTCTAGCCTTAGGACAAGCGCCATTAAGTTTGGCAGACGCCCAAAAGCAGATGTACAAATTAGTTGAAACATCGAGTACCATTGAAGGTGTAGCATCGTGGTACGGCCCCTATTTTCACGGTCGGTACACAGCTACTGGGGAAATTTACGATCAGCATGATTTGACTGCAGCCCATCCCACCTTACCATTTGATACCTATCTGAAGGTCAAAAATTTAGAAAATGGTCATAGTGTGATTGTTCGCATTAATGATCGCGGTCCTTATATTCCGGGTAGAACTCTGGATTTATCTCGACAAGCCGCTCGTTCTATTCAGAGTGAAAAAGTAGGAGTTATCCCCTTTGAAGCGACACTAATGGAACCACGAGGAAAGATTGGGTATTGGGAATGAAAGAAACAAGGAAGATGAGGAAGTTAACTCAAAACTCTACCTTACCTGTTCCCTGTTCCCTGTGACACACCGAGCGTGTTACCGAGCGCAGTTCGACCAAGCTCACTGATCATCGAGGTAAGTCGAGGTGTTCCCTGTTCTTAGACAAATGACACTTAACTTGGCGCAAGAGACAATTCAGGAT
Organism: Coleofasciculus sp. B1-GNL1-01; assembly: GCF_040220235.1. Classification (NCBI taxonomy): domain Bacteria; kingdom Bacillati; phylum Cyanobacteriota; class Cyanophyceae; order Coleofasciculales; family Coleofasciculaceae; genus Coleofasciculus; species Coleofasciculus sp. B1-GNL1-01. The sequence continues at coordinate 75,391 of NZ_JAVJTO010000039.1, read as the reverse complement.
GCTTGGTGATTATTTGAGTAATCGGAATCGCGATAACAAACTCTGAACCCATACCCGGTTGAGATCGACAGGTTAACTGACCCCCATGATGGTCTACAATAATTTGATAGCTAATCGATAAACCCAATCCTGTTCCTTTGCCTCCAGATTTTGTCGTATAAAATGGCTCAAAAAGTTTTTGGCAAACATCTGGACTCATCCCCGAACCATTATCGGCAATCCGAATCACCGCATGAGGTACGTTTTGGCAATAACTCGCGCCAGGTTGATTAATACTAATATCCTGAACCTCAGTGCTGATTTTGATGTGATGAGGAGTATCTCCGCCTGACGCTTCCAATACATCTACAGCATTGGTCAGCAAATTCATAAACACTTGATTAATCTGTCCTGCATAACAATCGACTGGAGGCAATGTTCCATAGTCCTTAATCACAGTAATTTCCGGATGTTCAACGCTGGGTTTCAGCCGATGTTGTAAAATTAGCAGAGTGCTTTCCAGTCCTTCATGCAGATCGGCTGGCTTCATTTCATTTTGATCAGCTTTAAGAAATTTCTGTAGGGATAAAACCACTTTGCGAATCCGGTTAGTTCCCACCTTCATTGAAGTCAATAGTTTTGGCATATCTGCCATCAAAAAATCTAGATCAATGTCTGTGATTTGTTTCTGAATCTCGGCGACAGGTTGAGGATAGTGACTGCCATAAAGCTCAACTAAATGCATTAAGTCTTGCAGATAACAGATGGCATAATCGATATTGCCGTAAATAAAACTGACCGGATTATTGATTTCATGGGCAACTCCGGCAACCACTTGCCCCAAACTGGACATTTTTTCGGTATGAATCAGTTTGGTTTGAGTTTGTTGCAACTTCTGTAATAAATCTGTGACATAGTGGGTTTCGGCTGCCAACGCTGATTCAGTTTGCTGGTGCAGAGCAATCTCTTGTTTCAGCCGTTGGTTAATTTGCAACAGTTCAGCCGTGCGTTCTGCCACTCGTTTTTCTAACTCATCATTGGTTTGTTTTAGAGTTTCCTGAGCGAATTTGCGTTCGGTAATATCTCGTGTTACCCTAGCGAAGCCCCGTAATTGTCCGTCTTCTCCCCGTAAGGCAGTAATCACAACATTCGCAAAGAATGTTGAGCCATCCTTACGCACTCGCCACCCTTCTTCTTCAACACGACCTTGCTGTGCAGCTATTTTTAAGCCTTTGTCCGGTTGTCCCTGGGCGATATCCTGAGGGGTATAAAAACAACGAACATGTTGACCGAGAATGTCTGCGGCGCGATATTGTTTAATTCGTTCGGCACCCGGATTCCAGCTTACAATCTTACCCTCTGGATCGAGCATAATAATGGCGTAGTCTTTGACGCCATCGACCAATAAACGAAACCGTTCTTCGCTTTCCCGGTGTGCGGCTTCAGCTTCCCGGCGTTGGGTGTTATCACGAGCAACTGCATAAATTTGGTTCTGCGTGTGACATAAGGTGATGTTCCATAACAGCCACTTATAGGAGCCATCTTTGCAGCGGTAGCGATTTTCAAAGGAGACAATTTCCTCACAGTCCCTGAGCTTTTGCAGTTGCTTCAAGGTCATCTGCTGATCCTCTGGATGCACCCATTCAATCCAGGGACGGGCTTTAAATTCTTGGCTGCTATATCCCAGGATTCGCTCACACATCGGGTTAACTTGCTGCCAATAGCCATCAGGACTGGCAATGAAAAACAAATCAAGGGTCAGGGTTAAAAATTTGTCTTGATTGCTACAAAACTCATGGTGCTTTTGTGTTCTGCCTCCCTGAGACTTAGGGAGAGGAGGTTCTGCTGTTTGGATGATCATCGATTACTTACCTGATTGATGAGACTCAATTGTGCGAGTGAGAGAAACTCAAAATGATACTACAGGTCTCTCAAATACCTAAACCGACTTGGCTGAGTCGCTATATTATCTGGAAAAGCCCAATAACAGCTTGACGTCTGAAGTCTTTCTGTTTTTTGGAAAAAGCTGTTGTGGTCAGGCAAGCAGATACACCCTAGAGTATGATAAAGCCTTTCGATCGTTATTGCTAGTTTATCCTCTAATATAGATTCTCTAGATATAAAAGACAAAGGACAAATCAAACCTTAGACAATTAGCCAGGGAAACCAGAGGGCTAAACTCAGCAAGCTGAGAAATAGAATTGGTAAAGTCAGAATCAGGCTAAGACGAATATAGTAAAACCAATGCAGGCGCAAACCTTTACGTGCTAAAACCTTGAACCAAATTAACGTGGATAAACTACCCAGAGGAGTAATTTTTGCTCCCAGGGTACATCCAATCACATTCGCGTACTCCATCACTTCGCGAATCGCTGGCTCAGTGGTTGTGTCGGAAATGGCTACGGCATTTAGCAACACCGTGGGTAAATTTTGAAATAAGTTTGACAGCCCAGTAGCCAGAAAACCTGTGCCGATGGCTGTCAAGGTTAATCCCCAACTGGAGAGGGCTTCTAGCTGATGGGTGATGACATGACTGATGCCAATTTGACCTAAACAAAGGACGACACCATACATCAGGACGCTAAACCCGATCAATTGCCAGGGAATTTCCTGCCAAACTTTGCCCACAGAAATAATCGGAGTGGTATTTGGGAGAAACCCACGTCTCGCCAATCCTAGCAGAATCAACGCCGCGATCGCGGGTACGATCCAAGTCGGCAGAGCATGGTCTTGGGCAATCCAGTATGCCAGAGGTAGACTGACTAAAATAACCATACCCCATCGACAAACCAACGGATCACGAATGGCTTGGCGTGGTGGCGGGAGGTGAGTAAGTTTGTATGTGACTGGAATGTCTCGATGGAAGTAGAACCAGAAGCTGGCTAAACTGGTTGCGATCGCGACAAATGTCACCGGGGTCATCACCAGAATATAGCGAAACCCGGAAATGTCGCCGTAGTTTACCGCAAGCAGGTTGACCGGATTGCTCACAGGGAACAATAAGCTAGCCGCTTCAGTGATAAAACTAACCGTAAAGACAACGGCGAACACGGTTTTAGCCCTGAGGCGTAGTAAACAAAGGATCTCCATCACCGGAGAAATCCAGATTAATGCCATACCCACATTGGTTAAAACAATTGTTCCCAATGCTCCCAAAAGTCCGCACAAAAGGAAAAGCAGACGCCCTTGACCTATCCCCAAAACCGTTAATTGTAGCGCTAACCCTCGCCAAAACCCGGCTTCATCCAGAATCCGGCACACAATGAGTAGGGCAATCAATGTGAATATAGTATTGCCAACGGTTGCACTAACTCTAAGTTCGTCCATTAAGGACACATCGCTAACCAGAGTAAAAATCCCCCCTGTCAATGCACCCAATCCGATGCCCAATCCTCGCAGTTGCCAGATAATCAGGATAAGCGTGAACAGAAAAATCAATAGTGCCACAGAAAGAAGCCTGTTTAATCACTGATGACCCTTTAGCACTAATATTCTATGGTTTGTCGCCCTAATCCTGCCTTAATGTATATCCGTGATGCCACTGAGGTAGATTTGCCTGCGATCGTGGAAATTTACAATTCGGCTGTTCCCAGTCGCATTGCCACCGCCGATCTAGAACCTATCTCAGTTGAAAGCCGTATCGCTTGGTATCAAGAACATACACCAAACAGCCACCCTCTTTGGGTCATGGACTGCCATGAACGATCCAATTCTACAGGTCAAATTGCTGGTTGGCTCAGTTTTCAGGCTTTCTTAGTCCGCCCAGCCTACCATGCAACGGCTGAACTTAGCGTCTACGTGTCTCCCGATTTTCGGCGTCAAGGAATAGGACAACAACTGCTGCAACGCGCCATCAAACAGAGTCCTAAGTTAGGACTCAATACCTTAGTGGCATTAATCTTTGCTCACAATCAACCCAGCCTACACCTCTTTCAAAAATATGGCTTCCAACGTTGGGGTTATTTACCTCAAATAGCGGATATGGGTCACATTGAGCGTGATTTGGTAATTATGGGACGTCGAGTTTGTTGATTTGTCATTCGTCATTTGTCATTCGTCATTTGTTAGGGAACAGGGAATAGGGAATAGGGAATAGGGAATAGGGAATAGGGAACAGGTTAATGGGCTATAGAAATTTTGTTTCCCATCTCCCCCATCTCCCTCATCTTCCCCAGCTCCCTCATCACCGCTGTTCCTTGTTCCCTTGAATCACCTTCTCGACTAAATCAGGATGACGAATTCTGACCCAATCCGGAAACGCTAGATACGGATCATCCGTTAGCTGGCGTTTTAACAGCTCAATGATATCATCGACTTCATTGACTAAATCAAAGACAAAAATATTAAATTTCATCGTCTGATTGACATTGAAGTCTAGCGCCAGGAAATGTTCAATATCAATATCTTTCCCTAATCCCAACACAAAAAACTTGATATCTTTATGATTTTCAATTTTGCTACAGGCTGAAGCAATACATTGAATAAATTGCTCTTCGTCATCAAATTGACCATCAGTATAAATAATAAAAAATGCTCCTTTTCCGTTAGGTTTTCCTTCAGTCAACCAAGTATTAACACAATGATTTAAAGTCGGAGCAATAAAGGTTTTGGTTTTGGGTTTATTTTTGACGAACAGCTTCCAAACTTGAGAGGCATCGTTAATCACAATAGGTTTGGGTTTGACCCTTTCCCTGCTGAAGAAGTAAACCGAAGCGCGATTGTTAGCCAATTCCTCCTGCTTCATCGCAATGGTTTCATTCGCTTTAGTCCCTAATTCAGAACTGACTGACAGAATGGCGGCGATATGTCCTTCCACAACTTCCGCTAGATATTCATACCGAGTTTGATTTCCGGTATCTTCATCCTTTCTCACCATAGAACCACTCTGATCAATCAGGATAAAGATATCGCGGTTGTTAAGTGGAGAATCGGACATATCATTAACCGTTAATCTCACCTCACTCGTTACGCGAATTTCCGTATCCTCGCGTTTCACTATTTTGTAATTATTACCATCTACAAATTCAGATGACCTTTGGTGAGTCACACTCAAGGTTTGCCGGGTTACAAGTTCAGGTTGATATTTAGCGAACAGCGCAATTAACTCTCCTCGTTTAGAACGCCGTTCATCAGGAAACTCATTTCTCAGCCCAAAAGCTGAACAGATATTCTCAACGTGTTTTCTCACCGTTGATGTTTCAATATGTAACGATTGAGCGATATCCTGATCCGAAACGCCAGCCAAGAGCAATTTCAGCACTTGCCTGCGTCGTGGTGTCAATCCCTCAAAGGCTTCGGTAAACTGCCAACGGTTCATGCTCGCTCATGCAACTTAGATGGGTTTATTTTCATTTTGATGAATTCTGGATCAGTTTCCCAGTGTCTGAGTTTGCCAGGAAGAAAAAATCTGAGTGTATCCTGTTGGTTGGCAAAAACAGGCTAAGTTTGATTCTTCAGAGATTAAATTAGCGTATTTTAGCACAAGTAGAGTTGTTTTGAGGTATAATCGCCACAGTTTTTGTAATTCTTTGAGAAAATACTAAATTTTTCACCAAAATTCTCTTTTATGCGCTTTAATTGCATTTAAGCCAGTAATTGTCTGGCAAGCCTAACCAATTAGGATACCAAATAAGGTGTGACTATGACCGTTAAATACCTTACTACATTTGCCATCGCTTCACTTTTGAGTCTGGGATTAGCCACAGGTTGTAGCGCTCCCCCAGAAACGGATGATGCTACGACTATCGAGGAAACTGAGCCAGCTAACCCTGATAACGCAGCGACAGAAGATGCCGCTCCTGCTGCAACCGATAAGGCAGCCGAAGAGAAGGAAGACATGGATAAAGCGGCTGAAGAGAAAGACATGTCTGACAAGGCAGACATGGAAAAGGCGACTGAAGATAAAGAAATGTCTGACGAGACGACTGAACCTAAAGCTGAGGACGACTCGACTTCTGAGACCACTCCTTAAGCTTCCCTAGGTTCAACTTAAAAAATTTTTATCTGTAGGGGCGCACCGACGTGCGCCCTTTCTTGTATAGCACTATGGGGATACGTTAGGACATTTCTCTGTTGCCTATTGCCTATTGCCTATTGCCTATTGCCTTTTCACCCAATTTTATAGTCCTAACCTCAATGCGTAGGGCTATATGCGGTGTCTGTATTTCAGACTCATCAGCAAACGTCGGCAGCACAAGTTTCCTGAGAATGATGTAAACTTTTGTTAAGGCACTATCGGAGTAACGTAATATGACCACCCAACTCGGCTTTGGCAAAGTCCAACCCAAACAGCAGAAAGCCAAGAAAAACAAGGTTAAACGGGCAGCCGCTTCCCGCAAATATGATGAAATGCAAAAGTCGGGATTACCGGAATTCAATATCTATGTCCGCATTAAGGGAGAGAAAAACTGGTTACCGGCTGGCTCAATGGCAGTGAATCGCAGCAGTCAAATCAACCAGGCGTTATTTCAGCAGGAAGAGGAGTTACTCAAAGGAGTATTTCGGCTATTCCCTAAACTGCGGAAGCGCCAAAGTGAGTTGGAATATGGTCATCGACTCAAAGAGTTTAAAGACGAACCCATCGTTGTGGCAACTCGCCCTCAAGCCACGCCAGGAAATGTGATTCAATCCACTGTCAGCCAAGTTAAAGAACGTTTCTCATCGGTATTCCAGCGTCAGTAGGGTTGGCTGAATAAGTCTTGTGTTGAGGGGGAGCAGAGGAAGCAGAGGAAGCTGGGGGAGCTAGGGTACTGATGTGTGTGTAGGGGCGGGTTTCACAACTATCGTTTCTGACTTCACCCAGATTTAGCTAAATCCGCCCCGGCTCAGTTGCGACGCATTTAATGAAAGCTTGTAGTGAGGGAACCTTAGCCCTCTCCAGCTATGCGTTAGAACACTAAAGTGCTTACTGCAAAGCCCTATTTTAGCTGGGTCACGCCACTACTGAGGCATAAACTCAATCCTTGCCTTCTACCACTCAAATTAATCTTCACGATGATAAGGATCACTGACGTCAAAAAATATTCTTGCTAATTATTTAATTTTCGCGCCTCACCGCTTCCCCAGGGAAGCTTCAGGCGTTAGTTTGATACAAGATAACGGCAATAGCTGCTTGTCTTGCATCACCACTACATGCTGTTTCAGTCTGATTTTGTAACCCGATACGACTCATGATTGCCAATCCAACTGTGACTGAGAATCCATTATGCCGTGGCAAGGGACTACCCCCTTTTGACCAAATTGAGCCAAACCATATTGTGCCTGCGATGACACAGCTATTAGCTGAACTCGATCAGGAATTAGCCGCCCTAGAGGAAAAGGTAGTACCAACCTGGGACGGTTTAGTCGAACCCCTAGAAGCATTGACAGAACGCCTCAGGTGGAGTTGGAGCATCGTGAGTCATTTGATGGGGGTGAAAAATAGTCCTGAACTGCGTGAGGCTTACGAAACGGTTCAACCCAAAGTCGTTCAATTCATCAACACACTCAACCAAAGTCAACCCCTATACAAAGCCTTTAAAGCCTTGCAGGATGGGGAGGAATGGCGTAGCTTAGAGCCAGCCCAAAAACGGATTGTAGAAGCTGCCATTCGAGATGCTGAACTGTCGGGTGTCGGACTTGAAGGGGAGGTGCGGGAGCGCTTCAATCAAATTCAGATGGAGTTGGCGGAACTATCGACAAAGTTCTCTAACCATGTCCTAGATGCAACCAAGGCATTTAGCATGACCCTAACCAGTTCAGAAGAGGTAGAGGGTTTACCCCCTAGCTTAAAGAGTTTAGCCGCTCAAGCCGCCCGCGCCGCTGGGGAAGAAAAAGCGACTCCGGAAGAGGGTCCCTGGCGGATCACGCTGGACTATCCCAGTTACATCCCCTTCATGCAACACAGTACCCGTCGGGATTTGCGCGAGAAACTCTATAAAGCCTTTGTCAGCCGCGCTTCTTCTGGAGAGTTGGATAACAGTCCCCTAATTGAGCGGATTTTAGAACTGCGTCAAGAAAAATCCAAGCTGTTAGGGTTTAGCAGTTATGCTGAATTAAGCCTTGCCAGCAAAATGGCACCGAATGTTGAGGCGGTGGAGGGATTACTGGAAGAACTTCGTGGTGCTAGCTACGATGCGGCGGTTAAGGATTTAGAGGCGTTGAAAGTGTTTGCGGCGGCTAAAGGTGTCCCCGAAGCTAATGAGTTGAAACACTGGGACATCAGTTTTTGGTCAGAACGTCAACGGGAAGAAAAGTTTGCCTTCAGTGCTGAGGAATTGCGTCCTTATTTTCCGTTACCTCAAGTGCTGGATGGCTTGTTTGGCTTAATCAAGCGACTATTTGGGGTAACCATTACGCCTGCGGATGGACAAGCCCCGGTTTGGCATGAAGATGTCCGCTATTTCCAAGTTACCGATGAAACAGGAAGTGCGATCGCGTTTTTCTATTTAGATCCCTACAGTCGTCCTGCTGAGAAGCGTGGAGGCGCGTGGATGGACGATTGTGTGGGACGTGCCAAACTCACGGAAGCGGGGACAACAACAACGCGCTTACCTGTTGCCTATTTAGTTTGCAACCAAACGCCACCGATTGATGGTAAACCCAGTTTAATGACCTTTGGTGAAGTCGAAACCCTATTCCACGAGTTTGGTCACGGGTTGCAACACATGCTTACCAGAGTGGATTATGCTGGTGCCGCCGGAATTAATAACGTAGAATGGGACGCGGTGGAACTACCCAGCCAGTTTATGGAAAACTGGTGTTACGATCGCCCTACACTGATGGGCATGGCAAAGCACTACGAAACCGGGGAATCCCTACCCGAACATTATTATCAGAAACTCTTGGCAGCCCGGACTTACATGAGTGGTAGTGCCATGTTACGGCAATTGCACTTTAGTTTGGTGGATATCGAACTACACCACCGTTATCAGCCCGGTGGGAAGGAAAGTCCCAGTGATGTCCGTCACCGGATTGCCAAAACTACCACAGTGTTACAACCCTTACCGGAAGATTCCTTCCTCTGTGCCTTTTCCCATATCTTTGCGGGCGGCTATGCGGCTGGATATTACAGTTACAAATGGGCAGAAGTCTTGAGTGCAGATGCCTTCGCCGCCTTTGAGGAGGTTGGTTTAGAGAATGAAACCGCCGTGGCGGATACCGGGAAGCGGTATCGGGATACAGTACTGGCATTAGGCGGTGGTATACCACCCATGGAGGTATTCAAGCAATTCCGGGGACGGGAACCGAGTACGGAACCCTTACTGCGCCATAGTGGATTAGTAGGGGCGTCTTAGGGAATTGAGCTTTGTGCGATCGCGAAACCACCCTGTAGGGGCGACCCGCTTGCATTAATCAAAAACTCCATTCCATTCAATTGGATCGGGTCGCCCTTTACTCCACCGTTTATTTATATCCGACCATTTAGTAGGGCGCACGTCGGTGCGCCCCTACACATAATCTGTGTTGTACTCTGTAGAAGAACCGCTATAATTCCATAGTGTAATGTTTGAATGAGACTCAATAGTTAATCAAGTGAGACATCAGTTATGCTGGTTGAGTTCAGTGTAGAAAATTATCGTTCATTTAAAGAACGGCAAACCTTGAGTATGGTGGCTTCCGAAGATAAAGCGATGCTCCATAGCAATAGTTTTCCTATGCCGAAGACGAAGGATCTACACTTACTCACCAGTGCTGTCATCTATGGTGCAAATGCATCTGGCAAGAGTAATTTACTGCGAGCCATGCGGACACTACAGAAGATTGTGGTTAGTTCAGCCTCTCGTATGCAAATGGGTGATAAGTTTGATATTGAACCCTTTTTGTTGAATGCTGAATCCAAAAAGCAACCCACTAGCTTTGAAGTGATTTTTATAGATAATCAAATTCGTTACGAATATGGACTGACTTTAGATCAAAAGCGAGTTTATGAAGAGTGGCTACTTGCCTATCCGAAAGGGCGTGCCCAGACTTGGTTCTCTCGTACCTATAATCCAGAAAATCCAAATTTCAAGGCAGATGATGGCTATGAATGGTCGTTTGGCGCGGGATTAAAAGGAGAAAAAGAACGAATTAAAAAATTTGTGCGTTCCAATTCTCTGTTTCTATCTCATGCTGCACAAAATAATCATCCTCAACTTACAGAAGTATTTCAGTGGTTTAGAAAAAATTTAAATCTGATTAGTCCAGATTTTTCTAGCCCATACACTGCTCATAGATGTCAGGAAGACAAAGAATTTTGCCAAGAAGTTGTTAATCTTCTTATTCAAGCAGATATTGGTATATCAGATATAGAGATAGAAATGCGCTCTTTTTCGTCCTTGCCAGATGAGATTAAAATAGCCCTAGAAAATATTACAGACGTTATTCAAGGGAACGAAAATAATAATAAAATACCCAAAATGAATGCAGATAACTTGCAGATTTTAGGGATTCAAGCTATGCATAAGATGATGGATTCTGAAAAATTTGTACCACTGGATATGGGTGATGAATCTGAAGGAACACAACGTTTATTTGAACTTGCTGGATCTTGGCTGAGCGTTCTTAAAGATGGAGAGCTTTTAATGATTGATGAACTGGATAGAAGCCTACATCCAGTTTTGTCAACAGCCTTGGCTAGAATGTTTAATAATCCCGACATCAATAAAAACCAGGCTCAATTGATATTCACCACTCATGATACAAGTCTTCTCGATGGAGAAATTTTTCGTCCAGATCAGATATGGTTTACGGAAAAAGATAAAAGTATGACCAAGCTTTACTCCCTATATGAATTTCAACCTTGTGAGGATGAATCCCTACAAAAAGGTTATCTGAAAGGTCGATATGGAGCTATTCCATTTGTCGGTGGACTCAATATTTAAACTATGCCAAAGCAGCGAGGAAAGTCTGAACAAGAACTCAAACGCAAAAAAAGGTTTAGGCGACCCAGTAAATTGATTCTGATTGTGGTTGAAGGTCAAGAAACAGAATACAATTATTTTTCTGAATTAAAGCAGGATTTGAAATTACCGACAACTACGATAAAGGTAGTTTCCGGTTCTGGTGGCTCTTGTATCGATATCGTGAAAAATGCCATTAAGCTCTGTGAAGCAAACCAGAAAGATAACCAAAAGAAGGGAAAACCAAAATATGATGAAGTATTTTGTCTATTTGATGGGGATAGACCAGAATATCAAGAAGCTATAAATAACGCTCATGGCTATTCACGCTACACAATTAAGCCAATTCTGCCTGTTCCCTGTTTTGAGTTTTGGTTTTTACTCCATTATCGCTATACGAGTAGTCCCTTTGAAAATTGCAAACAATTGATCGAGCAGTTAAATAGGGAATTGAAGCAAGTCGGTCTTGAAGATTATGATAAAAGCAACTCAGGTTACTACAATTTACTTAAATTAAAACTTGATCAAGCTATTGCGAATGCTCAAAAATTAGAAAAGCAATTATCAGAAAGTAATAACCCATCAACAACAATACATCATCTAGTTACTCACTTGCAAGCACAGAAAAAGGTTTAGCGGTTGATTTCTTTCAAATTGCCCACAACTGTTTTCCCTGTTCATCTTTTACTCTACAATTTTGATTAACCAAGCCGTATTGGGTTAACCACAGGATTTGACGTATGAGCCAAACCTTACAAGAGATACAGCGTAGTGCAGGAGCAACCTTTGATCCAGCCCAGGTGCAAGCGCCAACCAGTTTCGGGAATGATGCAGCCGCCATCCAAGCCGCGCGTCAAGGGGTGGCTTTAGTTGACTTATCCCATTGGGGATTGCTGAAAATCTCTGATGAGGATAGACTGCGCTTTTTGCATAATCAAAGTACCAATGATTTCCAGAACCTGAAACCGGGACAGGGATGTGATACAGTTTTTGTGACCTCAACTGCCCGTACTATTGATCTGGTAACCGCTTACGTCACTGAAGAGGCGGTATTACTGTTGGTATCTCCCAATCGGCGTCAACAGTTACTCGAATGGCTGGATCGCTATATCTTTCCCATGGATCGGGTGGAATTGGCGGATATCTCCCAGGATAGTGCTATTTTTAGCCTAGTTGGACCCGAAAGTGATACCCTTTTGAGCAAGGCAGGTGTGCAGTTGTCGATTGGTGAGGCGTATGCTAGTCATCAACACCTGACGCTAAATGATATTGAAGTGCGAATTGCTAGAGGAAGTGGTTTAGCACTCCCCGGATATACCCTTATTGTTCCCACCAGCGATGCAGCAAAGTTATGGCAAACCTTAACTACAGCCAATGCTACACCAATGGGCGATCGCGTATGGCAACAGTTGCGAATTGAACAAGGACGTCCGCTTCCTGATTATGAACTAACAGAGGATTATAATCCCCTAGAAGCGGGGTTGTGGAATACGATTTCCTTTGATAAAGGATGTTATATCGGTCAGGAAACGATCGCGCGATTAAATACTTACAAAGGCGTCAAGCAACAATTGTGGGGAGTGCGTTTACCAGCACCTGTGGAACCGGGAACCGTAATCACCATGGATGGGGAAAAAGTCGGCAAGTTAACCAGTTGTACGCCAACGGAACACGGTTGCATCGGTTTAGCCTATATCCGCACTAAAGCTGGGGGTGTTGGGCTTAAGGTTAAGGTGGGAGAGATTGAGGGTGAAGTTGTGGATGTTCCCTTTTTAACCCACGAATACCAGGGGAGTCAGTAGGGGCGGGTTTAGCTAACCCGGCGAGAAGCCCCACGCTCTAATCTTTGATTGAGCGTGGGATTAATCGCCAGTATTAAAAGTTTATTTCTACCTGATTATTGGGTTTGCAGGTGTTATAATAAAATGCAAGGGAGGTGATAAAAATTGAAGCGAAGCAAAGACAGGTTTAAGTTGAATTACCAGTATCGGATTGTGCCGGACAAACAACAGGATTGCCAGCTAAACAACTGGCTGCACAAACTATGCCGGATACATAATCTGATGCTAGAGGAAAGGTTTAACTGGTGGGAGTGTAACCGCCGCCCAGTCAATGCTTGCTCAATTTTTGTCACCCATTTACCAGAACTTAAAGGCCCGCCAACCTATTACTCACAGAAACGGGCTACCCATTGGTCAAGGGAAGCTTTTAAGCACCTATACAAGGGAGTTCACTCACAGGTAATTCAAGAGGCGATTAAGCGAGTAGAGGATGCGTTTAATCGTTTTGTTGCAGGTGATTCAAATGGTAAGCGAAGTGGAAAACCTCGGTTTAAGTCGCTGCGGCGATACCGAACATTTTCGATTCCCCAATTAAAACCAGATTGCCTAAGTGTTGCTCCTAATCCTCATCGGCGCAAAAATGGTGACACGCGGCGCGATATCGCTTATATAAACCTGCCCAAAATCGGTCAGGTTAAGCTTATCTATCATCGCCCAATCCCAGAAGGGTTCACTATTAAAGCGGCACTGGTGTCGCGTCGTGCCGATGGTTGGTATATCTGCTTAACCTTAGAGGACAAGACCGTTCCTAGCCTAAAATCACCAGAAATAGAAGCAACGGAAAAGAATTCCCTTGGGTTAGATGTAGGACTAGAGAAGTTCTGGACGGCATCAGATGGTGAGGTAGAGCCAATTCAGCAACACTACCGTAAGTCTGAGTCAAAGCTGGCAAAGCTAGCTAATCGCAAAGATAGTAAACCTCATCAATCAGCATCACGGCGGAGGTTGGCGAAAAAGATATCGAAACACCACCAGAGGTTGCAGCGCAAGCGGAAACAGTTTCATTACGAGTCAGCCACAAAACTGGTGAGTCGGGACGAGCAGGTATTCTTTGTCGAGGACATCAAGCCGGGAAACTTATCCCGGAAAAACAAACCCAAGCAGGATGAAAATGGAAAATATTTACCCAATGGTCAGAGTGCCAAATCAGGCTTAAACAAGTCGATCAATGATGCTGGCTGGAGTCAATTCCTTTCAATTCTCACGCTACTTAGCTGCGAAAGCTGGTAAGTCGGTGGTGAAAGTTAAACCCCATGATACAAGCCAGATATGTTCTTGCTGTAATCGTTATCAAGAAAAAGATTTATCTGTCCGAATACACGAATGTTTATGCGGATTAATTCTGGACAGAGACTGGAATGCAGCGATTAACATCAAGAAAGTGGGGCTGGGCATATTCCCCACTATAAAACGCCGGAAGCGTAGTCGTAAGACTACGACAAAAGAAGCCTACACTGTACCCGTAGGGGAGCGTGTAGGAGGATGTCACCCTTTAATTGTTGTATCCTACCAATAACCTTTCAACAAAACCCGCCCTTATTTCATTCTGCCCTTCTCGAAACCGCTATTTACCCAACAGGCTGATCTTGGAGTTGGGTTTCCTTCGTCAACCCAACCTACAAAGGTCAATGATACTTCTGATAAAGCATTGCCTTCACAGGTTGTCCGTCTTTGATATGTCGTTGTACTACGGCGGGAACTTCATCGGGGTGAACTCGACAGTACCATGTTTCTTCAGGTAAAACCACGACCATCGGACCATTGCCACATTCTCCCAGACAACGGCTACCGCTAACTGTAACTCCATTAACAGGTAAAGCCTGAAATGCTGCCAAGACTTTAGCTGCACCTTGTTTGCGGCAAGTACGGTGCTGACATACCAGTATTTGTCTTGTCGGTTTTGGTGACAAGGGTGGTGCTGACATATCAGTAGAAGTAGTGAACAGTTGTCCTAATTGTAACGATGCAGATAGCTTTCCTGGGATATAAGACCAAGGACAACGGACAACATATTAAGCTTTATTAAGACAATTGTTAAGCTGTATTTCAAATTGAGCCGCGATCGCACATTGCGGATGAAATCGCTAAATGTCCGTGATACCATGCAATCCGTACCTCGAAAACGATTGGGAGAAAAAATGCCTGCACTAAGGGTTGCGGTTGTTGGTTCAGGACCTGCTGGCTCGTCTGCCGCAGAGACTCTAGCAAAAGCTGGAATCGAAACCTACTTGTTTGAGCGTAAGCTAGACAATGCTAAACCCTGTGGCGGAGCCATTCCGCTCTGTATGGTTAGTGAATTTGACCTGCCACCTGAAATTATTGATCGGCGAGTCAGAAAGATGAAGATGATCTCGCCATCGAATATAGAGGTGGATATCAACCTAGAAAACGAAGACGAATATATTGGTATGTGCCGCCGGGAAATCCTGGATGGCTTCATGCGGAACCGCGCTGCCAATCTGGGCGCAACTTTAATTAATGGCACTGTTCATAAACTCGATATTCCCACAAGTAATACAGAACCCTATACCCTGCACTACGCTGACCATTCCGACGGAAGTCTCAGTGGTGTACAAAAAACCCTGAAAGTAGACCTAGTGATTGGTGCTGATGGCGCGAATTCCCGCGTGGCTAAGGCAATTGACGCCGGGGACTACAATTATGCGATCGCGTTCCAAGAGCGGATTCGCCTGCCAGGGGACATGATGAACTATTATGAAGACCTGGCAGAAATGTATGTAGGTAACGACGTTTCTCCTGACTTCTACGCTTGGGTTTTCCCCAAATACGACCACGTTGCCGTTGGTACGGGGACGATGAAGGTGAACCAAGCCAAAATTAAAAAGCTACAAGCAGGGATTCGCGCTCGTGCCGCCAAGAAACTTGTCGGTGGTGAAATCATCAAAGTTGAGGCACACCCAATTCCAGAGCATCCCAGACCTCGCCGAGTCGTGGGTCGGGTGGCTTTAGTTGGAGACGCAGCGGGAACGGTGACGAAATCGTCGGGTGAAGGGATTTACTTTGCGGCAAAATCAGCGCGGATGTGCGCCGAAACCATTGTGGAAACTTCCAATGGCGGAACTCGCATTCCTACGGAAGCGGATCTCAAGCTGTATCTCAAGCGTTGGGATAAGAAGTATGGCATCACCTACAAGGTGCTGGATATTCTGCAAACGGTCTTCTATCGCTCCGATGCGACTCGTGAAGCGTTTGTGGAAATGTGTTCAGATCTAGATGTGCAGCGACTCACGTTTGACAGTTACTTGTACAAAACGGTTGTGCCTGCTAATCCTTTAGTGCAGCTCAAAATTACTGCCAAGACGATTGGTAGTCTGTTACGCGGAAACGCTTTAGCACCGTAATCCTTTCTCTTTTCATAACCACAAGGGCGGCAGGGACGTACATTCGCTTTGAGGATGTTCCCCTAGTCGCCCTCATTGTAAATATCAGATGACCTGAAATATTAAGTTCTGATAAAGCTGATCGAGAGATCTATAAAGTTTTTGTAAAATTGACCGATTTTTATTGTCAACCCGCTAATTAGGGGCTTACTATAAAAGTGCTGGTAAATTCAACTCACTTATTCAACCAGCGAATCCTATACAGAAGCACTAACTGAACTCTCTATCTTTGAAGAAATATTCCTTGGGAGTCCCCTCTTTTCTAGTAAAAGGGGGGATTCTTCGTTGTAGCGTTCTTTATTGAGGAGAGCTTGCTATTTCACGCTCAATATAGTACATTTGTACCAAATTACAGCGTGATCCTCATGAAAACACTGCAAGCCGGACTTCAATTCCTGCGTTCCCAGTTCATGCAGCGTCAACCCCCTCGCGTCTTAAAAAAGCCACCTCGCAGGCGTTACCGTTCCCCTTACCCAGTTCCCCGAAAGGCAATCAAGGCACCCCCTCAACCCGTAAAGTCTCAACCGCCTTTATCCTTTGAATTTCAATCGTCTGTGCGGATGCTACAACAACGAACTAGAGACGGCTGGAAACGGTTAGAGTCTCAAGCGTCTCATATCAATCGATTATCGACAGAACTAGAAGGGGCGTTGTTAGAACTCAAAGCGATCGCGTCACAAGTTAATACGGATTGGAAAACACTCCACCAGGTACAGCATTCGTCAACACAGGCGATTATTCCTAACATCTGTGAATATCAGATCACGAAGTTACCTTTGGTGCAGTACAAACCATCGGGTGCATTTCTACTGACGACGCGATCGGTGGATTTATTCAAAGCTGAACGGGACGCTACTGTGTTAGCACAAGTCTTGCGGCGTCGTACTCGACGTAAACGGTTTAAACGTTAGTTCGGTTAAAGTTTGCTGACTTGTATAGCCAGAATATCAATTTAAGCTGTTCGGCATTTAAACCTTAATATCAATAACGGCGAAAGCCTTGTAGTGCGAGCATCTTGCTCGCTACTAATACCCAATTTAAATGCATAACAGCTTACCGAATTGAAAGCCGTCAATTTTAGGTAGGGTGGGCAAGAGTTATTAACCTGGAAAGGCTCATACTATCATTCTGTGCGATTGCCCACCTTACGGGAACGCGGAGTTAATCAAAAGTGCTATTGGCACTGACCTGTTGATCATCACTATAATTAAAGAAATAAGCATTGGGATTAATTTTTTAAGGCAGTTGTGGAACTTAACCGTAAACAACCAACTCCTAACCTAGATAATTTACCACCAGAGCTATCAACACACTGGACAAATGCTCGTCTGAAAATACTTGAATGGTTGCAGGAGCAAGCTCCGCCTCTAGCTCAACTTTATGAAGGTGCAGTCTGTTTAGTGTTTGAACAACCTATTCCTGGTAAATTACGCTTTGTGGCTCATGCTGTGAGAGAAATTCGTAATCGTTTACCTGATTATATTTCCAGTGGTAATGGTCATAAAAGACTGGAATACACGAAAGAAGTAGATAGACTTTTAGAGAGCTGGCAAGGTTGTGGATTTAGTCTGACTCAAACTGTTCCAGATAGCCAAATGAACAGTTCAGGTAGCTTACCTCCTCTCTCTCCTGATATCTCTGTTCCCCAAAAACTATTTTTAGCAATCCAACAACTGCTTCAAAAACATCAGCAAGTACGTCTTAACAATAGAGAGAAAGCCATAGTTTTTTTTGAAAAATGTATTCCGACGAAGCAATCTTCCCCAGAAGCATTACATCCCATAGCCAAGCATTGGCGGGATGTAACCAAGTGGTTCATGGATCAAACCCATGATAAGGGTAAAGTTGATACAGATGAGGCAAACCGCAACGAGCAGGAACTCCAGTCTAAGTTTGAACTGTTCGAGTCGTTTCTAATTGAATGCGCCCGCACCCAAAGTTTTTACAGCACTACAGATAAACTCGATGACATCCTGGAACAAATCAACTCCCGAACAAGTTGATAAAGCTGTAGCCTTGCTGATTCATTCTCAGCAACGAAATTACTTTTTCAACCGCCTTGAAAATCCGAAGTGGATTGAGCCACTACAGAAAAAAGGGTTCTTCAAAAATCCACTTGCGTCAGAGTCTCGGTATTTGGCACGAATGGCTAAATATGAACCGGATGCTGTTCTAAACATTGGACTTAACATAGAAACTGATAATTTTAGGATGTGTGAAGATTTTATAGAGGCGGCACTTCAAATGCCTCCTGAAATCGCAGTCAAGCTAGTGCCTAAAGTTAAGGAATGGTTAGAATCTCTAAATTTGTCAGACTATTATCTTGATTCCGAGCAAGTTGCTTCCCTAGTGGTGCATCTTGCCAAGGGAGATGAAGTCGAAAAAGCACTGGGGCTTGCTAAGTCACTGCTTGCTCTAATGCCAGAACCTAGCTTGAATAATCAGGATGCAGGTGCAACCCAGAGATATTATCGTGCCGAACCCAAAACACGCATTAGTCACTGGCAATATAAACAGATTCTCGAAAAGTACGTGCCAGAATTGGTGTCAGTAGCAGGTGAAAAGGTATTGAAGAAACTACTTTGCAGTCTGCTCTCTGATACAGTAGAATTTTCACGACCATCTGGAACAAGAGAAGAACAACAAGACAACTCTTACTTTTGGGAAGATAAATCAATTTACTGGCAACCTGTGATTGAGGAACATCCTCGAAATTCTCCTTACGGGGTTAGACATTTTTTAGTGATTGCCGTCCGAGATGCTGCCGATACAATCCTCCACAGCGACCCATCAAAATTACGTTCAATTGTGGATCTGCTGGAAAAGTATCACTGGCGGGTTTTTTATCGCATCGCTCTTTACTTAATTCGTAAGTTTGCAGACGCAGACAGTAATCTTTTGATTGAAAGATTAGTAGACCAGAAGCGGTTTAGTGATAGGACTGTTTGGGAGGATTATGAGTATGTTCATTTAGCCAAAGACTATTTTGGTGATTTACCTAAAGAGGAACAAGATAAGATTCTGAGTTGGATTAAAAATCCTGAGCATGACTGGACTTTGCTAAAAAATCCAGAAGAAAAAGCGAAACGGCTGAGATATTGGCAGTTACACAAGCTAACGCCCTTTAAAGATAGTCTGCCTACCCAGTGGCAACAGCGATATCAGCAGCTAGTTCAAGAATTTGGTACTGTTGAACTTTCCCAAATTGTTTTTGGTGGAATAGGTGAGGTCAGAATATTAGGTACTCAGAGTCCTAAGACTGAATCCGAATTGGACTCTATGAGTATCGACGATCTAATCTCTTTTCTGAAAGCCTGGAAGCCCAACTCTAATAACCCATTTGATGAACCCTCCTATGCAGGATTGGAGTCAGTTGTCAGATGATTTGCTGAAAAAAATCCTGAAAAATATGCACGGTTGGCAGAACAATTCCAAGATTTACATCCCAGATATGGATACAGTCTGCTGGGTGGATTAGAAAATGCCTTAATTAACCAACACGACAAATTGAGAGAATTTCCCTGGTTATCTGTTTTGCGTCTCTGCTATTGGTTAGTGGAAGAATCTCATCAGGCTGGTGATCAGGAGAAAATTGATCATGAATTTGATCATTATTGGCGTACAGCCAATAAAGAAGTTACTGATTTGCTGAGAGTCGGTTTTACTGATCAACAGAAGCAGCAAATTCCCTTTAACCTGCGTGGCGATGTTTGGAACATTCTGAAACGGCTTACTCAAGATCCAAACCCGACTCCTGAAGACGAAGCGCAGGAAAATAGATCAAATAGGGATTTCACTACACTGTCCCTGAATACAGTTCGCGGTGCGGCAATGCATACTGTAGTACGTTACGCACTCTGGATTCGACGACATTTTGAGCAAATGCCTGATAGTGCCGAGCGAATTGCACAGGGTTTTAATGAAATGCCAGAAGTTCGACAAATACTTGATGAACATCTCGATCCAGATTATGAGCCATCACAGGCAATTCGTTCAGTATATGGTCAGTGGTTTCCTTGGCTAGTTTTACTTGATTCAGACTGGGCGAGTCAGAATGTGAGTAAAATTTTTCCAGCAGATGAGGCTTTATCTCACCTATGGGATTCGGCTTGGGAAAGCTATATTACCTATTGCTCCGTGTATAATAATGTCTTTGATGTACTGCATCAAGAATACAACAATGCAATTGAAAAAATCGACACCGCGAAACATCAAAACCAACAACTGAGTCATTCAGAAGAAGGTCTCGCTCAGCACTTAATGACTCTCTACTGGCGGGGAACGATCAATCTCAATGAACCCGAAGGTTTACTGGCGCAGTTTTACGCAAAAGCACCTGATGCTCTTTGTGGATACGCTCTTGAATGCGTAGGGCGAAGCTTGCATCAGACGAAAGAGGCGATAGAACCAGACATACTCAATCGAATTCAATTACTTTGGCAACAGCGCCTCGATACAGCACGTACCGAACCTGCTTCACATACTCATGAACTTGCTGCCTTTGGCTGGTGGTTTAATTCTGGGAAGTTTAATGAGACTTGGGCAGTTGAGCAGCTTGCAGAAGTTCTTAAACTGGGTGTTCAAGTCGAGGAATTCCTGATATCTGAGCGTTTAGCTACACTGGCTCCTAAAATACCACAGTCAGTCATCGAGTGTCTTAGTCTTATGATCGAGATCGAAACAGCCAAAAATGCTTGGCATATCTATGGTTATCGCGAGGAGGCGAAGATTATTCTATCTGCTGCTATTGAAAGCAGTAATGATCAAGCTAAACAAACTGCTGTAGAACTGATCAACCGCTTAGGTGAACTTGGTTATTGGGAGTTCCGAGAGTTACTTCCGGTTGAAAGTCCCTAACTCCAAAAAGCAACTTCCGG
Source organism: Coleofasciculus sp. B1-GNL1-01 (assembly GCF_040220235.1). Lineage (NCBI taxonomy): Bacteria > Bacillati > Cyanobacteriota > Cyanophyceae > Coleofasciculales > Coleofasciculaceae > Coleofasciculus > Coleofasciculus sp. B1-GNL1-01. The sequence continues at coordinate 54,431 of NZ_JAVJTO010000039.1, read as the reverse complement.
TTGATCTCTCTCATTCTTAGGGTGAATGGTGCTGACTGGTATGCTGGTGGGTTTCGACTTCGCTCAACCCACCCTACGGTATATCAAGGTTTCGTTAATCCAAAAATGCTTATTTCAGTGCCATTGTACTTAGGGTGATAAACAAACATTATTCTAGGATAGATTTAAGCATTTGCGTGATTACCAAAATCTATTTTGTAGCTTTCCGCTACAATTTTCACCCCAGATCCAAGAGAACCCATTGGCTTACCTAGATTCTCGTAAACCTGATTAAGATGGCGAATGTTCGTCTAACCAACGTTCCAAATCCTCCAAATGATTTAAATCTAAAATCTCCTCAGTTAAATTTTCTAAGTCTTGCAAAGGCAAACTTTCCACCTTGGTACTTATCGCCTCTGGTACATCTCCAAAACGCTTTTTAAGTAGACGCATAACTAGAGCGATCGCTTCTTGCAAGCGTCCTTTTTCTCTTCCTTTTGCTTCCCCTTGTTCTGCTGCATAGGTTATCCGCCCTTTCTCATCTTGCAACATGATTCCCCGACGCTCTACGACTTCTAACTCGTCTTCGGTCATTTTGGCTTGGTTGGCAATGTTTAAAGCTAGTTCTATCTCAGATACTTCTCCTAAACTGTCAGGAATATTATCTAGACGAGCCGCTTCTTTCAGGAAGTAAATCCATTTATCACTTAAACTTGTTAACTCTGATAGGCTTTTTTGGAATTTCGGTAGTTCGACGAAAACTAACTGCAATTCTGGATCAGGATATTCAAACTTATGATTTTTTTCCTGGAAAACAAACTGACTGATCACATCTTGGCTAGTATTGAATAGAACAAAATCTGTAATTGTTACAGCGATAACTGGGTTTAATGTTAAATAATTTTCTCCGATTCCTAATTGATTACTATAAGCTTTAGCCAGATTGTATACGATCCGTTTGCTAAAAGCCGTTACCCGTGCTATCTGCATTTCAATAATAACGACTGAACCATTGGATAAAACAGCTTTTATATCTAAATAAGTATCCTTTAAGTTCATGACCTGCCCCGGATTATAGGGATTGACAATGGTTAAGGATTGAATGGTTTTGTTGCCTCCATAAATAATCGCGTTTAGAAAGCTGATTAAAATGTCTTTGCTCTGTTCTGAGCCGAATATTTTTTTAAAGGCATAATCGACTTTAGGACTAATGAATTTCATGGTTTCATCCCTGTCAATTCTCAAGTTATAGGAACTCTATCCATCTTATTTTAGCTAGGTCGGGGCGGGTTGAGTTACATCTGGATGCAACCAAAATACGTTGCATTCAACGTCTCTACTTTTTGAGGATAGGTAAATTTATATCGCAACCATAGATTTTAACCTATGCCAGTGATGGGCGATCGCGGTGAGTGTCATCGCTGCCACAAAAATTAATCTTTATTTACAACAATCTTGCCGGAGTTCGCCAAAAGTGCGATCGCACGTTCTCTAATTGACGTAAATCCAGGGTTTTTGGGGATCAGGGTGTCTCAGGCTGAAGGAATGCGATCGCGCTAAACCCCATCTATATCCCCCATTTCCCGTCAGCGTTGAGCTGGAGTCAGATCTCTAACGTGCGCCAGCTTAGTCAAACTGGAAGTCAATTGACCCTATTTTTTGCTTTTGTTCATATTTATATAAATTTATGACACAAAACTAAAATAATTTGATTAAATTGATTTCAGCGTTACTCTGAACCGATAAAACCATTTATCCATTGCTAGGCATGATTTAATTCAGATTTAAAGCCCATCCCATTCCTAAACCCCCTTTCATTTCTCAGGGAGTTATGTCAATAATGCGATTAGCAGGCAGCAAGCAACGGCTGACGACTCAGCCCAAGCCTCGATGCCAGCATATTTAACAGCTACGACAACATTTCAGTTTTGATCCAAACGTTAGGAGACAACGAAGCGTGAAACTCTCAGTTTATGGAAAAGGCGGTATTGGTAAGTCCACAACAAGCTGTAATATCTCCGTAGCGTTAGCCAGACGTGGCAAAAAGGTGTTGCAAATTGGCTGTGATCCGAAACATGACAGCACCTTTACCCTGACAGGCTTCTTAATTCCCACGATTATTGATACGCTTCAGGAAAAGGATTATCACTACGAAGACGTTTGGCCCGAAGACGTTATCTATAAAGGCTATGGCGGCGTTGATTGCGTCGAAGCAGGTGGACCCCCCGCTGGTGCAGGTTGCGGTGGCTATGTTGTCGGCGAGACAGTGAAGCTACTCAAGGAACTTAATGCGTTTGACGAGTACGATGTCATTCTATTTGATGTTCTCGGTGACGTTGTTTGCGGTGGATTCGCTGCACCTCTGAACTATTCCGACTACTGCATGATCGTTACCGATAACGGCTTTGATGCGTTATTTGCAGCGAACCGAATTGCGGCGTCTGTGCGTGAAAAAGCCCGTACCCACCCCTTACGCCTAGCTGGGCTAATCGGCAATCGTACCTCGAAGCGGGATCTGATTGATAAATATATTGAAGCTGTACCCATTCCCGTGTTGGAGATTCTGCCTTTAATTGAAGATATTCGCATTTCGCGGGTTAAGGGGAAAACCATTTTTGAAATGGCAGAAACTGATCCATCTCTGACACCTGTGTGTGATTACTATCTGAATATTGCCGATCAAGTATTGGCACGTCCAGAAGGTGTGGTTCCCAACGACGCCCCCGATCGCGAGTTGTTCTCCTTACTGTCTGACTTCTACCTGAATCCTCAACAACCCAAGGTAACGTCAGAGGAAGAAGAACTTGACCTGATGATGGTTTAATTGGTCATTTGTCCTTTGTCATTGGTCGTATGTTATTGTCATACCCATTGGGTTTCAGCAACGACATAGACAAAATACATGGATTTGTAGGGGCGGGTTTTACTCTTATCGGATGCACGAAACCTTCCCCGTTAGTAAACCCGCCCGAATCCTACCTGTGATGAAGACAACCAAAGGGTATGAGTCCATTAACCATCAGTGATTGTTGACGTCTTATATCGATACTTGTAGAGACTTCCCGATAAAACCAGGAGAGGAGAATTAATTATGACTGCGCTTCAAAATCCCCAATCGCTAGAGTTTGAATGCGAAACGGGAAATTACCATACATTTTGTCCGATTAGCTGTGTAGCTTGGCTTTATCAGAAGATTGAAGATAGTTTCTTCTTAGTGATTGGGACGAAAACCTGTGGCTATTTCCTGCAAAATGCCATGGGGGTGATGATTTTCGCCGAACCCCGTTATGCGATGGCGGAATTGGAAGAAGGAGATATTTCCGCCCAATTAAATGACTACGAAGAACTGAAACGGTTATGTTTACAGATTAAGCGCGATCGCAACCCCAGTGTCATTGTCTGGATTGGCACTTGCACCACGGAAATCATCAAGATGGATTTGGAAGGGTTAGCGCCGAAGTTGGAAAGCGAGATTGGGATTCCCATTGTGACAGCGCGGGCGAATGGGTTGGACTATGCTTTTACTCAAGGAGAAGATACCGTTCTCGCAGCGATGGCGCACAAATGTCCGAAAGAAGCACCCAAGGTAGAAGCCGAAAAAGAAGAACGGAATGCAATTTCCAAACTCCTCAACTTTGGACGCCAGAAAGAAGACCTTGCTGCTGAAGAATCAGAGTATGTGGATCATCCTCCCCTAGTATTATTTGGGTCGTTACCTGACCCCGTGGTGACAAACCTTACTCTGGAACTGAAGAAGCAAGGAATTAAGGTTTCCGGTTGGTTACCCGCAAAGCGATATACTGAACTTCCCGTAATTGAAGAAGGGTATTATGTCGCAGGTGTCAACCCCTTTTTAAGCCGCACGGCGACAACCTTAATGCGTCGCCGTAAGTGTAAATTAATTGGCGCACCGTTCCCCATTGGTCCCGATGGAACTCGCGCCTGGATTGAGAAGATTTGTTCGGTGTTTGGAATTGAACCGAAAGGATTAGATGAACGGGAAGCGCATATTTGGGAAAACCTAGAAGAGTATGTCAAGTTAGTACGCGGTAAGTCAGTTTTCTTTATGGGGGATAACTTATTAGAAATCTCCTTGGCTCGTTTCTTAATTCGCTGTGGAATGACTTGTCCAGAAATTGGCATTCCCTATATGGATAAGCGGTATCAGAAGGCGGAATTGGATCTACTGGAGAAAACCTGTCAGGAGATGGGAGTACAGACACCAAAGATTATCGAGAAACCGGATAACTACAATCAAATTCAGCGAATTTATGAATTGAATCCGGACTTAGTAATTACCGGAATGGCACATGCGAATCCCTTAGAAGCGCGAGGAATTAATACCAAGTGGTCCGTTGAGTTTACATTTGCTCAGATTCATGGCTTTACCAATGCGCGGGACATTCTGGAGTTAGCCACTCGTCCCCTGCGTCGCAATAACAGCCTCAAGGATTTGGGTTGGGATAAGTTGGTGAAAGAAGAAGCGAAGGTTTGATCTCTCCTCCTTTGAGATCTCTCCTACCCCTCGGATTCCGGGGGGTTTATTTGTTATGGTAAGAGGGTGCGATCACTCTTGAGTTTTGCTGTAGTGATAAGAAAAACTACTTTTAGGCTGTGTCCTTACCACTCAAATTGGGCAATTGAGCAAGAAACGCTACATAGCATTTTCTAATGTTTTACCCTATATTTTATAAGTAAGAGGATGAGTGAGTATGAAACAAAAGGAGCCAACGCTGTGACCGAGTTAAATAACCGAGACTTAGAACCAGAATCATTTGATGAAGACACTTTATTAGATGAAGCAGAGAATGATGATCAACAAGATGAACGACGTAGCTTTCGCTACGATCCCGATGAAATTAATATTATTACTAGACAACCAACAATTGAACAGCTTCTGAGACGAATTGATCAAAAAGCACTTAATTTAGCACCGAAGTTTCAGCGTCAAGCGGATATATGGAAGCCTGATGTCAAAAGCCGACTCATTGAATCCATATTGATCCGCATTCCATTGCCAGCTTTTTATGTTGATGCAACTGATGAAGATAATTGGTTGGTTGTAGATGGATTGCAGCGGCTATTTGCCCTAAAAGAATTTGTAAATGACAACAAGCTTACGCTGAGTGGATTAGAGTATCTTAATAATCTTGAAGGTAAAAGATATGAGCAATTGATACCCAGATATCAGCGACGCATTCTTGAAACACAACCAACTGTTTATTTAATTCAAAGTGGTACGCCTCCTGAAGTAAAATACAATATATTTAAACGTATTAATACAGGTGGAACACCTCTTTCGCCTCAAGAAATACGCCATGCACTCAATCCAGGTCAAGCAACTGAGTTTTTAGCCGAACTTGCGAAAATGCAAGAATTCAAGCAAATTGTTGACCTTAGTGACTCTAAAAAAAGCCGGATGGATGACCGAGAATTTGTCTTAGGATTCCTTGCCTATACACTGACATCTTATAAAAATTATGAAGAGGGCAATAGAGACGAATTTTTAAGTGAAGCATTATTTAAAATAAATAAACTAACGAATCAAGAATTGGCTAGCATAAAAGATAAATTTAAAAAAGCCATGATAGCTGCAAATGAAATATTCGGCGAAAATGCTTTTCGTAAACTATCTAATAAAAATCAAAGGAAATATCCATTAAACAAAGCAATATTTGAAGTGTGGTCAGTGAATCTTGGAAAACTAGGTGATAAAGAAATCCAAAAATTAAAAAACAAAAAGCAAGAAATAATTGATTCATTCCGTAACTATATAAACAATGATAAAGAATTCAACTCATCTATTTCTCAGGCAGCGAACAAGGTTGACTATCGATTTACTACTGTTGAAAAAATAATTCAAGATGTATTGTCATGATTCGTCAGTTACACTTAATAAATTTCAAGCCTTTTTCTAATCAGCGTCTTGAGTTTAGGCCGCTAACCCTACTTTCTGGTCTTAATAGTACGGGTAAATCTTCTGTTCTTCAATCGCTACTGCTACTGCGTCAATCTTATCAACAGGGATTATTACCAGAAAAAGGTTTGGCACTAAACGGTGATTTGGTTTGCATTGGAACGGGGCAAGATGCGCTTTTCGAGGGAGCAGGTAAGGAGCCAATCGAGTTTAATCTTGTTTTGGATAATAATAAAAATGGTATATGGCGTTTCAATTACGATCGAGAAGTAGAAGTATTAAACCTTGATTCGGAACCTGTCAAAAAAGAAGTTTATGATTCAAGCCTTTTTCATGAAAATTTTCACTATCTACAAGCCGAAAGAATTGGTTCAAGACCTTTTTTTGAAATGTCTGATTTCCAAGTCAGACAGCTTGGCAAACTTGGAACTAGAGGTGAATATACCTCTCATTTCCTTTTTTTGAATGGGCGTAAAGAAATTCCCAACAGGAAATTAAGCCATCCAAAAGTAAACACTAAAGGTCAAACAGGTAAAAAAGGAGAAAAATCACTTGATTTAATAGATCAAGTTGAGGCATGGATGGGAGAAGTCAGTCCAGGCACACGTCTTAAAATTGACCCTAAATTAGATGTAGATTTGATGATCTCTCAGTATTTCTATGGAGATAGCAATCCTTACCGTGCTACTAATGTTGGTTTTGGCATTACTTACACTTTACCCATTATTGTCGCCGTACTTTCATCTCCTCCAGGTACACTAATTTTACTGGAAAATCCAGAAGCGCATCTTCATCCTAAAGGGCAATCAAAAATGGGTGAATTATTGGCACTTGCAGCTAGTTGTGGTGTTCAAGTTGTCATAGAAACTCATAGCGATCATGTTTTAAATGGGATTCGTTTAGCTGTTCATGGTGGCAAACTTAAACCCAATAATGTTCAGTTGCACTATTTTGATCGCAAAGAAAAAGATCGACAAATTTACACCGAAGTAATATCCCCACGGATTGATCGAAACGGACGAATTGATTACTGGCCCGATGGTTTCTTTGATGAATGGGATAAAAGTTTGGAAGCTTTGTTAGAACCAGCAGGAGAGTAATACATGGATTTAGAAATGGTACTCAATGAACTCTCCTTTCAGACTCCCGTTTCTGATCAGCAAACAGCACGGCAATTAATGTCAGATCTGATTGGTACTATCCGCCAAGCAACTGCAAGTGGCGTGAAGCGAGTACTTCGTACTTCAGAAGATATTAATACTATCGAACTCGCACCGGGCTATCCTGTAGCTCGTTGGCGTAACGATAAAGAAGTTAATCGAGAAAAGCGTAGTTTTTTCAGAACTCTTACATCAAAAGCACCCTTCTGGACTGATGTTGCTGAAGAAATTAAAAATGACTTTGATTTATCTCAGGTTTGGCATCAAGGAAAGGAAGCAAGAGGACTGGGTTTTGCTGTAGTCATTGATGCACTTACAGTGAGCTTGATTTCGGAAACCTGCTGGGATTGCAGCCGCTTAGAGTTGGAAATAAGACGTCTTGATGCAAATGAAGATTTAATTGATGAACGACTAGAAATTGTCCACGCCAGTCGTAGTAATCACGTTCAGGAACATGCTGAGTGGATTACCAACCGTATCCGATCAACAGTGCGTGATGGGCTAGAACTCTGGAATCGTAAAGATGAATTATTTCCAAATCTGATATTCTGCGAAGCTGTTGGTAAGCAATTACAGAGTCTTAAGAATCCGATATTGCAGCTTATTAAGAATCGATTGTCAGAACTTGAAGACTACTGCAAGACTTGGACAGAAGAAGCGTTTGAACCAAATAGTCTTAGAAATGTTTCTCCAGAAAGCCAAGTCACACTTCAGAATCCAAAGTACAGTAAGGAAAGAATGTTTCTTTGCCCAGATGGTAAAGAGCGAGTTTTTAGTTGGCACGCTAAATTATCTTTTGGTTGGCGAATTTATTTCTTTCCGACTGAGGATAAGATGATAATCATCGGTTATGTTGGCTCTCACCTTCGCACTGTGAAATATTCTAATTAATCTCACCACGATTTCATCCCACTGGTGATCGCTCTATAAGTTTTTAGCTAGAGGAAGAGGTGATAACTTGGTCACCCTCCACTAACGTAAGTACTACCTCCTCCAATGATCGCGTCTGGGTAATTGAGTTTGTCTGTCAATAGGAGCCAATGACAAATGATGATGGTTGCGTCGCTAAAAAACAGTCTACGCTCTCTTTAGGAATAACTACTTCTTAAACTTCTGCTAAGATATTACGGATTTATTAAGCAAAAGTAGTATATAAACAAAGAACTTGATAAAGTTATACATTATTTAAACTATCAACAGAGTTATTCTCGTTGATGGTATCTTGAGGTTTGAGGAGTCAATATGTCAAAAATCCCAGTTCAGATAAGTGTAGCCTTAGCGACATTGATGACTGGTGGAATCGCCAGTGCGACGGTGCAAACCCCGATTGAACCCATGGAGTTCGATCGCACTCCCACTACGATGCCGATCGCACAAGCTCAACTGCTGGATCAATTATGGCAACAGGTGAGCCAGTTACGGGGTGTGGGTAAATATCGTGAGGCGATCGCCATCCTAGATCGGATTGTGCAAATTCAGCCAGAGGCGTTCTTGGCGTGGTATTGGCGCGGCGAGATATTCAGCAGTTGGGGACAGTATGAAAGCGCGATCGCATCCTACGATGAAGCAATTCGACTTCAACCTAATTATCTTTTAGCTCAGTATCAGAAAGGACAAGCCTTATACGAACTTCAACGCTATCAGGCGGCGGTTAATACTTGGCAACAAACCTTAACCTTAAACGCCGAATCGGAGTATGAACAAACCTTAATCACTACAGTCATACCCAAGCAAATTGCCCAAGTGCTGTCTTATGAGTTGCGAGAGTATAATCAGGCGCTCTCCATCTATGACCAACTTTTGCAAACGAATGAGCAGATGGCGTCAGTGTGGGTAGAACGCGCCGCTGCATTGTATAAACTGGAACGGTATCAAGATGCTGTCGCGAGTTGTGATAAAGCCTTAGAAATTGAACCGCGAAACGCCCTCGCCTGGAAACGACGGGGATTAGCACTCTATCAATTAGAACGTTATGAGCAAGCGATCGCGTCTTTAGAACGAGCGGCGAGTTATGATGCAACCGATTTAGAAGTAACCACCTTACTCTCGATTCTTACCACCTCCGGCGAATCGACAACTGAAGTCCGTAGCACCCAACAGCGACTCGTGGCGTTGCAATCTGAGATTCGCACCGCTGAAGCTCGATTAGAGGAATTGCGGAGTGAACGCCAAACTGTAACCGCCCAATTCGAGTCCTCTCAAACCTCTGTACGCCAATCGCAACAGCGATTAGTCGCTCTGCGGGAAGAAATTCAAACCGCCCAAGCTCAACTTGAATCCTCCCAAGTCGAAATCCGGGAATCTCGCCAACAGTTAGTCGCCATTCGAGAAGAAATTGAAACCGTCCAAGCTCAACTTGAATCCTCGCAAACAGCAGTGCGACAATCTCAACAACGATTAGTTGAAGTCCGAGAGGAGATTACCAGCGCCCAAGCCCAACTGACATCCCTACGCAGTGAACGCCAAAGCGTAGAAGCGAGGCTGGTGGAAGTCCGCGCAGAAATTGAGACCGCTCAAGAACGCCTGGAAGCCTCTCAAACCTCTGTGCGCCGCTCTCAACAACAGTTAGTTGAAGTCCGAGAAGAAATTAGTACCGCTCAGGTAGAACTCGAATCACGCCAAAATGAACGGCAAAGCTTAGAAGCCCAACTGGTGGAAGTCCGCGCAGAAATTGAGACCTCTCAAGAACGCCTAGAAGCCTCTCAAACCTCTGTGCGACGCTCTCAACAACGGTTAGTTGAAGTTCGAGAAGAGGTTAGCAGCGCCGAAGCCAGAGTTGAGTCGCTACAGAGTGAACGGCAAAGTTTAGAAGCACAACTGGTTGAGGTACGTGGTGAAATCGAAACCGCTCAAGAACGCCTAGAAGTCTCTCGCCGTGAATTCAGCACCGTACAACAGCGTTTAAGTACACTGCAAGCGGAAATCCAAACCACAGAACAACAAATCGCGACGGCTCGAACTGAACTGCGTCAGTTAGAAGAGCGAAAGACAGTAGAAACTGAAACCTTGCAGACTCTGCAAGTTCAATATTGTGGTTTGCAAGAAGATTTAAGTGAATTAGAAGTCGCCATACGTCGAATTCGGGGAGAGTCCGCTGGAGCCGTTCAACGTTGTCGATTGTCGAACGTCGAATAATATCGGTTGTAGGGGCGCAAGCCTTGCGCCCATCAAGCTGTCCAATTTAGTCCACAACCAACAGTAGGGGTACGACACGTCGTACCCCTACAGATGTTGATTCAATGGTATAACCTATTAAGCAATTTCTCGCGAATCGTGATAACACCAAGCCAGTACAGTTGCACCGACAATTAACTTAATCGCTTCTAGGAACCAATATCCTTCATGCATCTCAACCATTCCACTTGGCATACCCGTTGCTGGCGCAAACAGATTCAGTTGCATCGCTAGAGCGCTCATCTGGGGCGTCATGATGTAGGTATTAATGAGAGCAATTGCTAACAGAAGCCCAGATAATAGGATCGACCAGCGTCGGACATGATGATAGAGATTAGATGTGCCACGTATTGCCAAAAGGCTGGTTAAAACTAAAGCGGCACAGAGTAACTCGATCCGATTAAACATCCAGAAAATCGAATAACCCGCACTAGCAAAACTGGCGTCGTTCAACATTCCAGCCGTTCCCAGAGTGGGCATGATCACGAAGTCTAGAATAAAGCTACTACTTAACCACAGACCCAAGACAAACAGAGCAATCGTTTGCCAGGTGGGTCGCTTTGCGCTAGTCCCTAAAATAGCATTCATAATTTTTCCTTGAATTCCTCTGTTATTTTTAGCTTAACCAAGATCAGAGCAAAAAAATGTAAAATATTCTTGCGAAGCACTCGCGATAATGTTGCGTTTTTTTAAGTTTTCATTTGTTATTTGTCATTCGTTAGGAGACAAGGAAGGCGGGGCGGGTTTAGTTACATCTGGGTGAGGGAAGCAACGATAGTAGTGAAACCCGCCCCTACACACTTTCCTAATGCCTCAGGCTAGATTGGAGTGGCAATGGCGATGATAGGGTGCAGCAGATGGAATTGATAGAACCAGGAACAGGGTTGATCATATCCGCTGAGGCGGACAGGGTATCGGGATACTCAGAGGGACTAGGGTTTAATCAAATCGAGGGAGTCAATGGGAGACCAAACCGCGATCGCAGTCTTGTCGGTGAGGCGTATATCCCAGAGTTACAGCCACTTCCAGATAGTCCGGTGATTGACGTTGAAGCGGCAGTTCCGTTACTAGAACGCCGCTTATCTAGCGTAGACTCTCCAGAGACATTAAACCCTGAATCAGAGAATGCGACAGGGCGAGATCTCCTCACCGGATTGGATTTTGGAAACGCCCACAACGGTACTTTAGTATTCGTAGATGCTGGGATTGCAGACGCTGAAACCTTAGTGGCTGGGGTTGTCCCGGGGGCTGAAGTAGTCATGCTGACACCGGATCAGGATGGAGTTAGCCAAATTACTCAGGTATTGGCACAACGTCAAGGACTCTCCAGTGTTCAGATTATCTCTCATGGGATGTCGGCTGGGTTGCAATTAGGCGCAGGAGAGTTGAACCTGGATACGCTGAATAGGTATACCAATCAGTTGCAAACCTGGGCAGGGGCATTAACACCGGAGGCTGATATCCTGTTCTATGGCTGTAATCTGGCAGCAACCGCCTCAGGACAGCAGTTCATCGAACGGGTGAGTCAGTTGACAGGGGCAGATGTCGCCGCCTCTAGCGATCGCACGGGAAGTGCAGCCCTGGGCGGTGACTGGGAGTTGGAGGTATTCCAGGGAACGATTGAATCTGATGTGGCGTTGCATCAGTGGGCGCAGTCGGCGTATCAGGCGGTACTGGATGCGGTGGATAATAATCTCACGGTTAATAGTGCCAGTTTTTTGGGGGGAAGTGGGGATGACAGTGGTAATGCGGTGGAAATTGCCCCCGACAGAACCATTGTGATTGGCGGAAATTTTGATATAACACCGACTGAGAGTTTAGCAGAGGGACAGGGGACAGTTATCCGTTTGGATTCGACGGGACAAACCAGACTATCAGTTACTCAGGTGGGTGCTGATGTGGATGACTTGGATCTCAATCGTAATAATGGCAACATCACCGTTGTCGGTGACTTTGGTGTCAAAACTCTTAACAGTGACGCCAGTCAGGTTCTCTGGAGTGCCAATCCCGGTAGCGCCCAACGAGTCGCGGTGGCGGCGCAGGGTCAAGTTGCTGTCCTCGCAGATAAACAGGTGACGGTTTATAATCCCCAGGGGACTGCCATCGGGGATTTTACTGTAGCCGGAACCCGGATTGAAGATGTGGCAATTGACAGTAATACCTCATCGGTATTTGTCACCGGATATCGACAGGTAAGTACCAATTTACAGCTTCCCTTACTCCGCAGCTATAGTTACACGGGTGAGATTAACTGGGAAAATTATAATTTTTCTGCCAATGAAGCCGCCGGAGAGAATTTAGGCGCAGATACGCGCGGGTTACGGGTAGCCATTGGACAAGATAATCAGCTTTACTTTGCAGGTAGCTTGGATGGCGGGAATAGTGTTTTTCAACGCGATCCCCAAACTATCAGCCAATCGGCTGGTAATGTGAATATCGACAACTACACAAACACCTCGAATAGTGGTGGCGGGAAATTTGCCTATTTTGCCCGCATGAATCCGGCGACAGGAACTTTGGATCAGGGTCAGATTTTCCTCACTCGCCGTTCCAATGGGGAAGGGAATTCGTTTACAGTTAATGCAATTACGGCGGATGCTAATGGCAGAGTGTATATTGGGGGTCAAGCGGCGGCGTCTTTACCCAATCGCGACGAGTTGCAAATTAATGGCACTGCTGTAGGACCCTACAGTGGCTTTGAAGGGGCGGTGATTGCCGTAAGTGAAGATTTTCAAGCTAGGGAACTGGTGGGACTTTGGTCGGGAGGTAATCCCTCGGGTTCTGAGGTGAATGGGGTGGCGGTGTTTGGAGATATCCGGGCGATGGTGTCCACAAATGCTGGTACGAATATGATTACGGTTAATCCGCTTCAGGGGACTTCGGGTGGAAGTGAGGATGCCTTTTTCTCGGTTTGGCAAAGTCCAGCGACTCCTGTTGGTAATCCACCCACAGCGATTCGTTTAGATAATCAAACGATCACTAAAAATACGTTACAGGAGAAGGTTGTAGGTCAGCTTTCGACAATTGACCCAGATACGGATGATCGCCATACTTACAGGTTAATTGATGATGCTGGAGGACGGTTTGCGATCGCCGATAATAAATTGCTCGTTGCCGATGGTGTTAACTTAGACTTTGAGACCAATCAGATTTATCAGATTACTGTCCGCAGTACCGATGCCGATGGCTTCTCTTTTGAAGAGGGCTTTGAGATTGCGATCGCGGCTGTTGATGATACCCCGACGCCTACACCTACACCGACACCTACTCTACCTGTTGGTTTAGTGGATCTGGCACAACTTGGTTCAACCCAGGGCGTTTTCCAAGTGGGTGGAACTCCCGGAGAGGCGGTGCGTTTACAGTTTGACTGGACCTTCCGAGAAGCCGAGTTTAAAAATGAAGTGGGTGTCTTGCGAGTCGATGATGCCATGGGAACGGTGAATGGCGTGCGCCCCGGTGATCCCGGATATGCCCAGCAAGCCTTAACCCGTGCCGAACGCCAGGTATTATTTGCCCGAGGTGAGACTGTGGGTAAGGGTGTGGATTTAAGCCTCCAGGCGGGAGACTATTGGGTGTTTTATTTGATTCAGGATAGTACCCGGGCAGACTGGCTAGCCGAGAATCCGGACAATCGTCTGGATGGGGAAACCATTGCCTTTTTCTCCGTCACGGCGGCAAATCCGGATCAGTTTAACCATGTTCAACGTACCGAGTTGGGGGATGGGATGGTGCAACTGGCTTGGGAAGATCTCACGGGTGGAGGCGATCAAGATTTTAATGATGTTGTCTTCAACGTAGGTAACGCCGATTGGACGGTTCCAGGGGATTTGGGTGAGATGAGATCCCTGATTGTCAACTGGATGGCACAAGATAACCCGATCAGTCATGAACTGGGTTTATTTTTGTTTGATCAGCCCAATGGACAAATCGGTAATTTATTCCCCGGTGATCCGGGTTATGCTGTAGCTGCCCTGTCTCAGGCGAATCGCCAGGTTATCGTTGCACCAACAGAGACGGGAAATGGGCAACGGACACTGAATGTGGAGGGCGATCGCGTTTTCGGATGGTATTTGATCCAAAACGGCACAACCGAACAGTTTTTACGGGAGAATCCCGACAATTTACTGGGGAATTCGCCCTTAGCCTTTTTCTCATTCATTGCTGCGAACCCCAATGGCAGGGATAATTTCTGGCGACTGTCCCCGAATGAATTTGCCTGGGAAGACCTGACAAACGATAGTGATATCGACTTTAATGATGTAATGATAGGCATTCAGTTTGGCTAATTTTCTCTCTCATCGTTTCTACCGATAAAGCACCATGAAAGCGACCTCTCTCACACCCCTGCAACGATTAAAAATCCCCCCGTACTGGCTTGTTGCGATCGCGGCTGGCTTAGTTGCCATCTATATGACACTCAGTTGGAAAGCCGGAGACGAAGCCCAGCTAGGCATGAGTGTTTTGTTTTGGCTAGCGGTTGGTTCCCTACTTTGGGGTAAACGCCATGAGTTAAACCTGGATAGTGAAGTTCTCCCTAGCATTGTTGGGGCGCTAGTCATTGGTTTTGTCCTGTGGTATAGCGCCGACATCAGTGGGTTGAAGCTAACCAATAACAATGTGCAAAGGCTGGCACCATTACTGCGCCTGCTGCCGTTTATTTCTGCCATTGGTGTGGCGTTACTTGCCTCTGGGTTTAAAGGATTCAAACAATACTGGCAAGAAGTAACGATTCTGTTTTTTCTCGGTGGACCGGCGACAATTGCCTCATTTATACCGGATATCTCGCCAATCACGGCTATATTTTCGGCGTTCATGCTGCACTATATGGGCTTTCAGGTCGATCTGTACGATAAGGTCTTTATTAATCTACCCGAAGGTGGCGTTAAGGTGTATCATGGCTGTTCCGGTATGGAAGCGATGACGTATGTGCTGGGACTATCGGTGATTTGCCTAATTATGTTTCCCATCAGTCGCCGCAAGCAGTATTTCGTGCCACTCGTGGCGTTGGTTGTCGGATTTGTCGTCAATAGCTTCCGGGTGGCGTTGATGGCGGTGCTGGCAAATGCCCAAAATATGGAAGCCTTTAAATACTGGCATGAAGGTGAAGGTTCTCTACTCTTCGGTATGATTGCGGTGATGGTTTTCGGCGTGTTTTATTGGTTTCTGCTGCGGCTGGAGGACACGAGTTCTCCGGAGGCTGAGGAGGCATAATGTCCTGGAAACAGGTGCGGATTTTTGTGTTAGCGCTGATTTTTGGAGCCGTTCTCGTGGTGTTGCTGAAAGTCATTCTGGCAACTCTGGCTGAGAAGGGGAAAGGAAAGTCAGCGACTAGGCTTCCCAGGGTTGAGTCCCTGACATTGCCGCTGTCGGTAGAGATGGGCTACGGCGCGTCTTTACAGTCGGAAGCTGGCATGAATTGAAATTGTGTATAGGTAGTGAGCAAGATGCAAAGCCTGCGGCATAGCTTCGCTAAACACACTACAAGGATTTCCCAATTCTTGGCATTCTGGTTTAAATGCCGAACAACTTACCCCTCATAATTGAGACAATCTGTTTCCAGAGGTAGGGAAAAAGAGATAATCTATTGAACGTTAAACGTCATTAGTCTGCTAACTAATGAATTAGTTTTGATCATTATGTCGGACATAAGAGGTAGTCTGCTTCTCAAGGGGGCAAGTATGACAAATGACATAAGACTAATGACGAATGACAAATAACCGATAATTAAAACCATGACGCAATCAGAAGAAAAAGATAAATTTGTTCCCGCGATCGACCAACTGTGGAAGTTTAGCGCTGGTTTATCCAAGTCCATTGGAGTGGTGCGGTGGGTAGGCTATGGGTTATTAGTGTTGGCATTTTTCGATGTCGTAGAGATATTTGTACCTCCAGTTTTGATGAATCCCGCTTGGGAGTTCCAGACTATCGGACAATTGGTGGAACGGGTTCCTGTACCGTTGCTGGGATTGGCGCTGGTGTTTCTAGGCGAACGAGATCAACGCACCAGATGGGAACCTTTAGTACTGAATATTTTGTCCTGGCTGGCTTTGCTGGTGGGGGTTTTGTTCTTTTTACTGGTTCCTTTGGGTGTGGTGAACACAATCCGACTAGACACGCGGAACACGAATGACATTACTCGGCAAGTTGAACAGCGACAGGAGCAGATTCAACAGGTGAGAGAGGCGCTAGGACAAGCGACGACTGTAGAACAGATGCAGTTTCTGATTAGTCAATTGGATAGTCAAGGGCGCACGCCACAGATTCAAGGTACTGAGCAGTTAGCTGAGGTGAAGGAGCAGCTTTCGACATTTTTGGAACAGGGTGAGACGCGGATGCAGGAGGAAGCTCAATCCCAGAAGAAGTCTCGGCGCTTGCGATTGTTGGAAAATTCGGTGAAGTGGAATTTGGGCGCTTTGGTGTCTGCGGCGTTGTTTATTAGTGTCTGGCGCTTAACCGGTTGGGCAAGACGTAGCGATTAGAAACCCAAGCAATACCTTGACTCTACCCCACCCTAACCCTCCCCTTACCAAGGGGAGGGAACATTTCCCCCCAAAGCACCGGGGGGATTAAGGGGGGTTAAGATTAATACCGAGTTGCGCTCAAACATAGTAGATAGGAAAAGCCGGGGGAGCAGGGGAAGCAGGGGGAGGGAAAGTTATATCTTTAGAATGCAACTTGGTATAAGGCGACGAAATTCCCTACTCTTTTCCTACTTGCCCCACCCCAACACTTAATTCAGCAGCGTCTAATCCTCAAAACCTCATTATATCTAGTTTTCAGCCGACATAATGTCGCCATTTTTACCGTATTTTCACGGGAATCTCCGACATCTTCATCAAAACTTTAAATATTCATCACGGAATTTCCGGATATCTTCATCGAAGCTTTACAGACATATCTCGGAGTTTACCCTATATTTAACGGTAGAGCGAATTCAATGAAGCTCAAAGCCTTATCTGGCAAAGAATTCAAGGAATTTGCTCACATCTTGCAATTATATAACTCTCGAATTGAGTTAATTAGTCCTAAGGAGTACATTACATGAAATTTTCTTCTCTCGTTCCTTCTGTTTGTCTAGCAGAGGGGGTAATTTTTTGTCATTCGTCCTTTGTCATTTGTCCTTGGTTGTTATAGAACGTTATTAAGATATAGCAACCGTCATAGTGGTTAGGACACATCTTATGGTAAAGATGTTCCGGCGTAACGTCTCTACAACAGTTCGCTTGTCCTAATCGATGTATCTACTGCTATAACTGCTTGATGAGTTACTCGAAGGATTCCACATCCAGAACGACTTCTACTCAACGTTCCAATTGAGCTGGATTTTTAGTTTGTAGGGTGGGAGCAAGAGACAGAGAGAACAGTAGTGCGTTAAGCGAAGCCATGCCGCAGGCTTTGCGTCTCGCTCGCTATTTTTTTCGGGTTTCTGGTTTCAACTAAGGATTGATTGCAAGTTTAACCAAACTCTGTAGGAATCGACATCGCTTCTAGTCGAGGCTTTAGACTCAACCCCTCATAAGTCACGTCTTGAAATTGAGTAGAGGTAAGCAGTCATACATTTAAAAGGGGTATTAGTAGTGAGCAAGGGTATTAGTAGTGAGCAAGATGCTCACACTACAAGGATTTCATCCTTATTGATATTAAGGTTTAAATGCCGAACAGCTTAGTCTTCCTTGGTCAAAAAAGCATTCTGTGCTTCTTATTTAGGGCGATTTTTCTTCAAAATGAGACAAATTCGGAGGATTGCTCAAAACTCTAAAACCCTTATCCAATAAAGACTTGAGCCTTATTGGGATTAATCTTTATAGAAAGTTTACACAAATTAACTTATTCTTCATTGCCACTTTACCCAACACCTAAGTGAAGTCCCTTATAGTGTGAATATAGAAAAGCAAACACGCCGAAGCAAATAAGTCCAAACGCTTCAGCAATCGAGTTATCTAGTCCTAAGGAGTACTTACATGAAATTCTCTTCTCTCGTTCCCTCTGTTGTCGCCGCTGCTGGTGTTGTAGTTGCATCTTCAGCTTTCTCTCCTGCTCAAGCCGCCTTAACATCTTTAGGGACATGTAGCACTTCAAACTTACAAGGCGCTGAACTTTGTGAAGGTGCTTTTAAGGATAATGATTCCTCAAGCCTTGTAAATGATAATAAGCTGTTTGGTATCGATACATGGTCACAACTCTTTAAAGTAGATAGTTCTAGTGGCGTTGATGGTGGCTTGAATGTTACAGCAGATACTTATGATGAGGAGGAGGAGGAGAAGGAGGCTATATCAGGAACTTGGAGTCTGGCAGACGTTGATTTCAACACATCTAATATAATGGTTGTGCTTAAGGGCGGTCCATCCTTCAGTGCTTATAAACTGAATGGTGCTACCAGTGGTAGATGGAATACTGATGGGGTTGTAAACGGTGGTGATAACCCTGGTCCTGGTTTATCTCACGTCACTGTATATCAAGCACCCAAAGATATTCAAAATGCTGAACCTGTTCCCGAACCCCTCACCATCTTAGGTTCCGCCACGGCTCTAGGAATCGGCGGTTTGCTCAAGCGCCAACAGTCCAAAAAAAACAACAAAGCTTAATTAAGTCTCAAGTAATTCCCTCCGAGTTTACATAGTAGAAGCCCAGTAAACTCCTTCTGTCGAGTCAAGCAGAAGGGGTTATTTTTTTGTCATTCGTCCTTTGTCATTCGTCCTTTGTCATCAGTCTTGTAGGGTGGGTTAGGCGGGGATTTAATTAAGACAATAACCCTTCAGTGAAATATCCGCCGTAACCCACCAATGCATTGAATAATGATGCGTTATACAGCAGTTTGCTCTGCTATGCGGTACATTGTCGATCCCCCTAAATCCCCGTGCAATAAAAGCGAAGCATCCGCTGGCTTCCCCATGGAACAAAAAGCGAAGCATCCTTTGGTCTCCCCTTTTGAAGCTATGCATTACTCACATCTTTCTTAACATTAATTCTCTTGACAAAAGCAGTAGTTTTTGGGAAAAGTAAAAGCCTCTTTCTGGGCCCAAAGTTGTTCGTTAATAATAATTGGGACGGTGAGAATGGCTTTAACTTGAAACTGTTCGAGTAATTCTAAATGACAGGGAGTTAACCCTTGATGATAAATATTATGCGCCACCTGACGCCGCCCATTCAGATAGTCAGCGCCTTTGGTTTCTTGGAAGTAAGCATCGCGAACTTGGGAACCGAGAACCGAGGGAAAGTCACCCACCGATTCGGCTACAATCTCCCCACTCCAATCCTCAGCGAACTGATAAACCAAGACGCGATCGCAGTTCTCAAAGACCATAATGGAGATATTGAGGCATCCTTTGAGGAACTGTATTTTCAGCAACATGGTTCAATCCCGGATTTTCCCGACAAATCCCTGTGGGAAGTAACGCTGAACCAGTTGCGTCAGGAATTGTGTGGTGATGATAGCTTTCGCACTAAGGTACAGGAGTATAGCAAGAATCCCGGAAGTACACCTTTGCTGACGGGATTAATCGTGTATTTGGTGGGATTAGCTGGCTTACCCCTTGATCCTGCGATCGCCACTGTGGTGGTATTGTATATTCTCAAGATTGGCTTAAATATTTTCTGTCAATATACAGAACCCTCCGATTCCAAATCCTTACCAGGTGAGTAGGGGCGCACCGATGTGCATCCGTGTCAACTTAAGGTAGAAAACCAATGCTGGCAAGGTTTTAAACCGTGTCTATCTACTCCTCAACATTTTCCCCCTCATCCCCTAACCCCTTCTCCCACCGTGGGGAGAAGGGGAACCAGACTCTCTTACTCCCCTCTCCCCGGCGTGGGAGAGGGGCTGGGGGTGAGGGGTTTAGCTTAAGTTGACACCAATGGATATTATCGTGCCCCTACCCTATTATCTAGTATTGGTGCATCAATCCTGTTTCCGAAGCATCTGTTGGGTTGAGCGAAGTCGAAACCCAACCTACCTTAACGACTATAATTAATATAAATTCTAATAAACCAGACAGCCAAGCATTATTTAATATGCAAATTAGCCTTGAAATACCGGATGATATTGGTAATCGTTTGACAGCAAAATGGCACAATTTGCCCCAGCGCTCATTAGAAATTATGGCGGCTCAAGCCTATAAATCGGGTATCCTTACCGCAGGTGAAGTCCGACGAATGCTTAATTTACCCTCTCGTTTAGCCGTTGATGAATTTCTGAAACGAGAAGGAGCGTATCTACACTATACTGAGGCAGACCTAGAACAGGATCTTCAAGCCGTAGCCAAGGTTATCCAAACGAATGACCATTGTTTGTGATACGTCTCCACTTTGCTATTTGATTTTAATCGACCAAATCGATGTCCTGCCTCAACTTTTTGGGCGAATCAGTATTCCCCAGGCGGTACAGAATGAACTTATCGCGGAAGGTGCTTCTGTGCAAACCTGGATTGCTCAAGCACCAGACTGGCTTGATATTCATGTTGTATCTGGCGAAGCAGATCAGATGTTAGAGCGTTTAGATGTTGGTGAGACAGAGGCAATTTTGTTGGCAGAGCGTTTAGGATCGAGTTTAATTGTACTGGATGATTTAGATGCTCGACGCATAGCGACACAACGAGGATTAACGGTAACGGGATTATTAGGTGTTTTGTATCAAGCAGGAGTCCGTCAAATCATTGACTTTCCCGATACGCTTGAGCGTTTACAGCAAACCAGTTTTCGGGCATCATCAACTCTACTGAAACAATTTTTAGATCGGTATCGCAGGGGTATAGACTAGGACATTGTTGTTTTTTCTGATGTGAAGATTGCCATTGCTCTGGCTATTGTTGAAGAGGGCAATGATTCTTGTATTTTAGTCGGTTTTATTGTATCTGGTACACCTTCCTAGTTGTAGTGGCGTGGCACACCTTATTTGGTGGATTAGAATTGTAGGGGCGCACAGACGTGCGCCCGGTTTAACGATAAATCTATTCCACAATTTTAGCTGTGTCAGTCCGCCATCGTGGGGAGAGCGAAGCGTAACGCACCTTTCTATTTGTATACACATCTATTCGGACTTTCCTTTCCTGTTGTTCTAGACGTTCCGGCGGAACGTCTCTACTATGTGTCCTAACCGCTATTGTTCGGGTAACGTTTGTCGCCTTGAGACTCCACCACCACGCTTAGAGTGTCCTCCCACCACGCTCAGAGCGTCTCCCACCACGCTTAGAGCGTCCCCTCACCACGCTTAGAGCGTCCCCTCACCACGCTAGGAGCGTCTCCCACCACGCTTAGAGCGTCCCCTCACCACGCTAGGAGCGTCTCCCACCACGCTTAGAGCGTCCCCTCACCACGCTAGGAGCGTCTCCCGCCACGCTTAGAGCGTCCCCTCACCACGCTAGGAGCGTCTCCCGCCACGCTTGGAGTGTCCCATCACCACGCTCAGAGCGTCACTCATCACTCTCAGAGCTTGATTCATCTCCTGATGAACCCCCATTCCCTTTGGTTTTCACGCCTTTAAAGCGTTCCTTTAACTGCTCCGCCACGCTTTTTAAGCCCGGTGTGGTTTTCGATGCCATTTTCACGTAGTCATACACGGTTAAGCTGCTTTTCATGGCTTCACTACCGACGGCTATCAGGGTATCATCCACCTTTTCTGACAGTTGCTGGAGTCGGATGAGTAACTCGGAAAGACGCAACGCCAGTTGATAGTCGCGCTCGAATTCCTCCGTGTTGAAATTGGCGGGGAGAATGCCAGAGTTCGTTTGGGCGGCGTTGAGGCTATTGTTGACAAAGGCTAAACTTTTATCGCCCATTTTATACAGATCATGGCGTTCTTTCGGGCTGAGGTTAATCAGAAAGGGTAGCTTCTGTTCGATAGTTTGTAAGGCGGTGTTGATTTCTTCGATATCGGTGTCGGAGAGGCTGGCACTAATATTGTGATAGGACATGGTACTGTCTCCTGATGTGAAGATTGCCGTTGCCCTGGCTATTGTTGAAGAGGGCAAGGATTCTTTTATTTTAGTAGGTTTTATTGGATCTGGTTCCCCTTCCGTCCCCCTTTTAGATCCCCCTCCCGTCCCTAAGACTCGAACTGAGAAATAATCACATCTCTATCCGGGAAATGGGCAACCAGTTGGAGCGTTCCACCCAGAGCCTTAATATAGCGGTATAGAGTAGAAATTTGAATGTCCTCTTGATTTTCCAGTTTAGACAAAGTAGACTGAATAACACCAAGTTCCTCGGTCATATCTTGTTGGGTAACACCGAGAGATTGACGTAACTCGGCTAGAGTCAGAGACAACGACGCCAGTTGAGCGCGAGTTTGACTCTCGGCTAGTTGTTCAGGTGTCATTTGTTTTCTTAACTCACTGATTGGCTTTCGTTTCATATCAAACCCTCATCCGATAATTCCTGCAAAAGTTCGTCGTAGAGTAAATCGGCTTTGGGGATATTCTCGTCATACCACCGATCATTTCCCCCTTTATTACCCCCTAAAAGTAGTACAGCAACCCGACGCGGATCAAAAGCAGTTGATATTGTATCATCGCGGCAGAGTGGCAAGACAAAAGGTGTGGAATGATCGCGTCTAGGCAGAATTCCCTACAATTCACGGTGGAAAACAGGTAGGGGCGCACCGACGTGCGCCCTCTCCCGACGTGCGCCCGATTTAATCGTAAAATCTGTGCCACCATTTTAGCTGTGTCAGTCCACTAGGCGCTCATTCATCGGATTAGGGTACGGCATTGCCGTACCCCTACGACACCCAGGGAGAATTGATAGGGTAGGGGAACGATACTATCGTGCCCGTCTCAATCTGGGAGGCGTTCTAAGATTTCTCGCGCTACACCAGCCCAATAATCATCCTGATACTCTAGGAATATCTCTAAGGCTGTCTGTAAATTCACCCTCGCTTCGGCGTAGTTTTCCTGGGCTTCTGCCAGTAATCCTAATTGTCCATAAGTGCGAGCTTGAGAGTAGCGATCGCCAAATTCAATCCAAATATCCAGAGCCTGCTGATAGTATTGCTTTGCCTGCTCATACTCCCGTAACTCTACAGCAACATTTCCTAATTGTCCATAGGTGCTAGCTAGAGAGAAGCGATCGCTAAATTCAATGTAAATATCCAGAGCCTGCTGATAGTATCGCTTTGCCTGCTCATACTCCCGTAACTCTTCGGCAACCCTTCCTAACTGGTGATAGGTGTCAGCTTGTTCGTAGCGATCGCTAAATTCAATATAAATATCCAGAGCCTGCTGATAGTATCGCTTTGCCTGCTCATACTCCCGTAACTCTACAGCAACATTTCCTATTTGTCCATATGTGCTAGCTAGAGAGAAGCGATCGCTAAATTAAATGTAAATATCCTGAGCCTGCTGATAGTTTCGCTTTGCCTGCTCTTACTCCCGTAACTCTACTGCAAGATTTCCTAATTGTTCATAGGTGCTAGCTTGAGAGAAGCGATCGCTAAATTCAATATAAATATCCAGAGCCTGCTGATAGTAGTGCTTTGCCTGCTCATACTCCCGTAACTCTTGGGCAACGATTCCTAAATTGTGATAGGTGCGAGCTTGAGAGTAGCGATCGCTAAATTCATTGTAAATATCCAGAGCCTGGTGATAGTAGTGCTTTGCCTGCTCATACTCCCGTAACTCTTGGGCAACCCTTCCTAACTGGTGATAGGTGCTAGCTTGTTCGTAGCGATCGCTAAATTCAATGTAAATATCCAGAGCCTGCTGATAGTAGTGCAATGCAAGCTCATACTCCCGTAACTCTACAGCAACATTTCCTAAATTGTGATAGGTGACAGCTTGAGAGTAGCGATCGCCAAATTCCATCTTAATATCCAGAGCCTGCTGATAGTAGTGCAATGCAAGCTCATACTCCCGTAACTCTTGAGCAACCATTCCTAACTGGTGATAGGTGCGAGCTTGAGAGTAGCGATCGCTAAATTCAATGTAAATATCCAGAGCCTGCTGATAGTAGTGCAATGCAAGCTCATACTCCCCTAACGCTTGGGCAACCCTTCCTAACTGGTGATAGGGTTTGGCTTGATTGTAGTGATCGCTAAATTCAATACAAATATCCAGAGCCTGCTGATAGTATAGCTTTGCCTGCTCATACTCCCCAAACTCTTGGGCAACCCTTCCTAAATTGTGATAGATGCCAGCTTGAGAGAAGCGATCGCTAAATTCAATGTAAATATCCAGAGCCTGCTGATAGTATCGCTTTGCCTGCTCATACTTCCCTAACGCTTGGGCAACATTTCCTAACTCCTGATAGGTTTTGGCTTGATTGTAGCGATCGCCAAATTCAATAAAAATATCGAGAGCCTGGTGATAGTATTGCCTTGCCTGCTCATACTCCCGTAACTTTTGGGCAACTATTCCTAACTGGTGATAGGTGCTAGCTATGTAAAGCTGTTTCTGTCTCTCCTCTACTCCGGCAAGCTGTTGGTAAAGTTCCAGCACATACTGATAAACGGCTTTGGCTTGAGCATAATTCTGGGTTTCTAGGTAACAATAGGCTAACTTAGCCTGTGCCATGACAATTTCCCACCTAATTCTACCGGTGTGTAATGATGCCGGATATGCTGCTTGTTTCTGACAAACAAATTCTGAGAGTTTGAGATTACTCTGGATATCATTAATCTGCAAGAAGTATTGAAACAAACAGAAAAAGATATCCACCGTTTCCTGCTTCTCTAAACAGAGTTGCAGGGCATTATAGAGATTTTCATACTCCAGTTGACAGAAGACAATCCCCAATTGCCGTTTTTGCGCCTGCTTCGATTCCAGCCACTGCTGATAACCAACCGCCAACGTCAAATAGTGACGTTTAAACCCCTCCCGCAACGCTTCCCGCTTGTCTGCATCCTCTTCATTCAGCTTCATCCGCAAGAAATAAGGAAAAACCGGCTGAATCCGCAACAGTGGAGAATCTTGCTCCCCTCTCCTTGTAGGAGAGGAGCTGGGGGAGAGGTCATCTTGCTCCCCTCTCCTTGTAGGAGAGGAGCTGGGGGAGAGGTTCGACAACAACCCCCAATTAATCGCCTCTTGAATCGCCGCCTCAAACTCCTCAAACGGATAATCCTGAAACGGGGCTAACTGCTGCAACTCATTCACATAATTCCCCATCCCATCCCGCCAAATAAACCCACTAAACGGCGCTAAACACAACAACAACTGCTGCGCCGCCGCCGACAAATTCCGATGGGAATAGTCCACACATTGAACAATACTCTCCGTCTTATCCTCACTCCCCGAATCCAACCCAATATCCGCCCTCTCCAACCCCTCAACAATCTCCGCCGGGGATTGCTGCTTCAGATTCGCCAACACTACCTCCATCGCCAAAGGATACCCCGCCAAGAGTTTCATTAATCGGATAAACGCTGCATCTTCCCGTATCTTGGGAATCGCCTTTGCGGGTAAGTACCGTTCTAATATCTTTTGCGCCAACTCTGAACGCGCCTGAACATCTAATCCCTGTAACGGATACACATTATCGCCAAATGTCCCTTGTAACCACTCCTCGCCACTGCGGGAACCCAACACCACCCGCGTTTTCCCACCCACTAATCGGCTGAGAAAGTCCTGGATTTCCTGTCGCTTAGTCTTGGATAACGTATGTTTAATCGCCAACCGTTTCCCCGTCACCGATTCCAAGTTATCCAAAATCAGGATATGAGTCTCCGTTTTCAGTTTATCTGCCAATTTCTGCACCTGCGCCGCCTGATTCATCGCCTGAAATCGGCTGAACTCGAACTTATCATAAACCTGCTTACCAATCTCCCGCAGGATTTGCTTTAATGTCCAGGCTTTTATGTCATAACCAAAATAAAAGATGGCTTCAGCAAAATGAGTCGTTTGCCACCATTCCTGTAAATAAAGTAGGAGGGTAGTTTTCCCGGTTCCCCCCATCCCCCGCAACAGTAAAATAGGATGGCGCAGCAACGCCTTTTCTATCTTGAGAATCTCCAAATCCCGCCCCACAAACCCATAAGTGGGTGGAGTAAACTGATACTGCTGCTGACGCGCGGCATAATAATCTTCTTCTTCCTGAGGCGTAAACTCCCGTAAATTCAGATTAACGGGTTGATTGGTATAAACCACAGGTAAAAGCCAGTCTTCTAAGTCGATGGTTTGGTTATAATAGGCTTTACGTTTTTTATCGTTGTAGAGTTCGCGGCGTCCCAGTCGTAAAGCTTCCCGAATCGTCTTTTCGGCAAATACCTGTTTATAAACCGTTTCCATTAACAACGAAGCCGCCGTTACGGTTACCGAATAGCCCATCGCCACCACCATCTGCATCCCCGCCGCCATCAGGCGACTGCCTAAACTGGTTTCACGGGCATCATCAAGAACCCCTCCCTCTGCTCCCCCAGCTCCCCCAGCTCCCCCAGCTTCCCCAGCTCCCCCCGATTCATCAGCCGGAAAAGAGGTTGGGGGGTTAGGTCTTTCCTTCCCCGATTGACAAGCATTTAAAATACAAACCGGAATCCCCTTTCCGGTCAACAAATCCGCCAACTCCGACGCCTCCACCGGATCAGCTTTTCCCTGAGTTTCCCCCTCCAAAAACAGAAACGCCTTCACCCCTTGATATGGATCAATATCCTCTCGCCCCCACCGCGCTTGAAACAGATACCGCTTCCGTTTTATCCCCTTCTGCAATTGCTCATAACTCATCAACGAGCCATGGGCGTCAAAATGAATAATATGATAATATCCCGCCCCTTTCTCCTCCAACTGTTTCGATAACGCTTTGTATGTAGCCGGACGCAATAACTCCACATTCACCCGTAACTTTGCCGTCTCAATCGCTTCAATTAACGGGCGGGAAATGGTACGATAACCAACATCCCTTTCTTCATCCGGTCGTGCTGTTACCAAGAGTAAATTAATCACCGGAAACGGTGGCATACTTGCCCCAATCGGAACGGGTTTCGTATGTTTCCTTAGCATCAGACAATCCACCGCCAGGGGACGCGGTAAATCCGGATCACGCAGGGCTTCCCAATGCAGCGCTTGAAACTCTGGCGTCTGGCTTTAAATCTCTATTTGTAGCTGACTTAAATTCCCCCGGATTTGCCGATACTCGCTATAGGCATCAATATTAGTTCTAAATACCTGCTCAAATAATTGTTCCCCGTAACCCTTAACCGATTCCTTCGCCTGTTCCGCCTTCACTGTTCCCAATTGGGGAAACACCAACCATTCCTCAAAATACCATTCCAGATTCTGTTCTTGTTTGGGGGTGAAGGGGTCAGTAATTGCGATCGGATAATTGACCCGCCGATCAAAACTAAGAGTCGCCGTAAATCCGCTATCGGTTGACTGATGTTCGCGAATGGTAATGGTTGTCATTTGTCATTCGTCATTCGTCATTCGTCATACTCGCTACCCTTGAGAAGCAAGCTACGTCTTATGTCATGTATGGTAGCCAAAAAAATAAAGGCACCGCAATGCCCATGGGTGTCAACTTAAGCTACAGCCCCCTCACCCCCAACCCCTCTCCCACCGGGGGAGAGGGGAGCAAGGGAAGGGCGTGTTGAGATTAAGACGTACTCCCTAATTTCGCTGCCAATTCTCCTTTAATCCGATTGAGAATTGACGTTTCATCTAACGATTCCAGAATGCGACTGACGACAGTTTTCGGTGCATCTTCTCCCCAAGACGCACCATTGGCTAAATAAACTTTCGTCACTTGTCCAATTGCATAAGTGGAAACCCCCGCGACACCCGCCTGAGTCATGGCGACAGACAGATAAGGCGCTAAGGTAACTCCTCCAGTTGCAGGTGCCGAAAGCCCTAACAATCCCTTAATACTACTCAATCCCAATGTGGCTAAAACTTCGCTTGCACCAATTCCACCCATACTCAGAGCGATTTTCTGAAGCAATCCCACCGCACCTTGCTGGGTCATGGAGATACCGTAGAGGCGAGATAATGCTAGAATCATCACTACGTCTACAACCGTTGCCGTGAGTAGATCCAGAACCGTAACTGGATTGAGTGCGATCGCGACGGCTTTGGTCATCACTGCTTTCCAGATAACCTGATTGGCACTTTCGTCCCGAATCGCCATTTTCCGTTGCACCAGTTGTTCATTCACCTCACCCGCGTACATCATCGAATTGAGGGCGACTAAGGATTTACCTTCCCGGTGCAAAATTTCCAATATTTTCAGCTTTAATTCTTCTATCTGGGGAGTTCCCTGACGCCGTTGAATCGCCCGACTCCCATCAGCGCGACGCACCGCTACTGCTTCTAACGGTGCAGCCGCCACCCGAACAATTTCAGCCGGAGATAACAACTGTTTCACCCGTTCATCCCGAATTTTACGATAAATCGCCTCGCGATCGGCTTCGGGATATTGGTCTATTTTATTAAACACCAGTAGCATTGGCTTCCCACTATCTCGTAATAGAGACAGGGCGTCATATTCGACCTTGGTGATATCCCCAGCGATAATAAATAGAATCAGATCCGCTTGTCTGGCAACAGTTACCGCTAACGCCTCACGGGTTTCCCCATGGACTTCATCAATTCCTGGCGTATCAATAAACTGAATTTGGGACTCCCCAATACTCGGTAACGCCACGCGCAGGATTTCCTGATCCGTGTTTGCCAGGGTTTCTTGACTTAACTGCCAATTCGCCGTTTGAGCATTCCGAGTTACCCCATGCAACGCCCCGGTTTCAAACACAGGTTGTCCTAATAACGCATTCAGTACCGAGGATTTGCCCCGCCCAACCATACCAAAAGCCGCGAGTTGCACACAACTGTGTTCTAGCTTGTCCAAGAGGTTGGCTAAATCCTCAATTTCCGATTCTAACCCCGCTTGTTCTTGGGAGGTTAAGTCAAGATTGCTGACTAACTCACGCAAAGAGTCTTGGGCGCGTTTGTAGTGGAGTTCCCCCTGAACCGCGTCAACACTCCACATTGCCCAATCCCAGTCTTGGTTTGAACCGGGAGAATTGTTAGTCAAAATCATACCTCCAGCGCTAGGTTTGAGCTTACTCTGATCCTAGCTTGGTTACCAAGCCCTGAAGGGGTGACAAGCCGTCCAAAACCTTTTAAAAACAGGTTTTAAGCGACATTAGTATTTCCAAAGATGAAGCCTTATTGACAGATGAAGACCACCAGATGAGATATATTCAAGCGAAGCGTTGCGCAGGGGGTATGGGGGAGGCGCTCGTCCCCCATTGGGGGGTCTGGGGGGCTAGTCCCCCAGAAAAAACTGCTATCTTTGACCTTATCTGTGACAAGAAGAAAAGAGCTAAAAGCAGGATGGCTCAACACTTCAGCTAGTTTGTCACCCCTGCGATCGCTGTCGCTTAAACTCAATAACCTTATCCGTCAAACCCGCCCCTACAATCCAATTAATCCTGGCTATACGCCTCCATCCCCACACAAGAACAAACCAGATTGCGATCGCCAAAAGCATTATTGATCCGCCCTACCGCCGTCCAGAACTTGTGTTCCCTTGTCCACGGTGCCGGATAAGCCGCTTGTTCGCGAGAATAGGGACGATCCCATTCCCCAGCAATTAACACCTCCGCCGTATGAGGGGCATTTTTCAGCAGATTATTCTCCTGATCAACCTCCCCTGACTCAATCGCCTTAACCTCTTGGCGAATCCCAATCATCGCATCACAGAACCGATCTAACTCCTCCTTCGATTCACTTTCCGTCGGTTCTACCATCATTGTCCCCGCCACTGGCCAAGAAACCGTTGGCGCATGGAACCCATAATCCATCAACCGCTTAGCAATATCATCAACTTCAATCCCGGCGGACTTTTTCAAGCCGCGTAAATCTAAAATACATTCATGCGCCACCAAACCCGACTTCCCTTGATACAAAATCGGATAATAAGGCGCTAAGCGATGGGCAATATAATTGGCATTCAGAATCGCCACCTTTGTCGCTTCCGTTAACCCATCTGCCCCCATTAAGGCGATATACATCCAGGAAATCGGTAAAATACTAGCACTTCCCCAAGGGGCTGACGCCACAACACCAACGGAGTCGTGATTTGTCACCGATCCCTGACCTTTCACAAACGACACATCCGGCAAAAACGGCACCAAATGAGACTGTACCCCAATCGGTCCCATTCCCGGACCCCCGCCACCATGGGGAATACAAAAAGTTTTGTGTAAATTTAAATGGCAAACATCCGCCCCATAATCCCCAGGGCGACACAATCCTACTTGAGCATTCATATTCGCCCCATCCAGATACACCTGTCCACCATGGGCGTGAATCGTATCGCAAATTTCGCGAATGTCTTCCTCAAAAACGCCGTGAGTAGACGGATACGTCACCATCAACGCCGCTAAATTCTGGCTGTGCTTTTCTGCCTTTGCCTTCAAATCCTCTAAATCAATATTCCCTTGGTCATCACAGGTAACAGCAACCACCTTTAATCCTGCCATAACCGCACTCGCCGGATTAGTCCCGTGGGCGGATTGGGGAATCAAGCAAATATGGCGATGTCCCTCACCCCGATGTTCATGATACTGGCGAATCACCAGCAATCCTGCATATTCCCCTTGCGCCCCAGCATTGGGTTGTAAGGAAATCCCAGCAAATCCAGTAATTTCAGCTAACCACCTCTCAAGCTGCTGGAATAAAATTTGATACCCTTGGGTTTGAGACAAGGGGGCGAAGGGATGAATCTGGCTAAATTCCGCCCAAGTAATCGGCATCATCTCAGCGGTGCCGTTGAGTTTCATCGTACAAGAACCCAAGGGAATCATTGAGGTGGTGAGGGATAAATCCTTGGCTTGGAGACGATGAAGATAGCGCAATAACTCGGTTTCTGAGTGATAACGGTGAAAAACTGGGTCTGTCAGATAGGCACTGGTGCGGGCAAAAGGCGGTTCAAACTCCTTAATCTCTCGTTTTAGCAGGGAGTCTACCGGAAAGGGTAGCGAATCAATCCCCTCAACGCCAACTGATCCGAAAATATCCAGGAGAGTCACCACATCATGGAACGTTGTCACCTCATCCAGAGTAATCGCGATCGCACTCTCATCCAACACCCGCAGATTCATCCCCTTGGCTTGCGCCGCCTTGACAATATCGCCGATGTCCTGGCTATCGAACTCAATCCGCACCGTATCAAAGAAGGGTTGTGAGCTAATGTTATACCCCAACCGTTCCAACCCGGCTGCCAAGATTACCGTCAACCGATGAACCCGTTGGGCAATTTGCTTAAGTCCCTCTGGTCCATGATAAACCGCATACATACTGGCAATCACCGCTAGCAAGACTTGGGCAGTACAAATATTACTCGTGGCTTTATCCCGCCGGATATGCTGTTCCCGGGTTTGGAGAGCAAGGCGCAAAGCGGGTTTACCTTGAGCATCTTTAGACACCCCGACAATTCGCCCCGGAACCTGCCGTTTATACGCCTCACGGGTGGCAAAATATGCCGCATGAGGTCCACCGTATCCTAGGGGAACACCAAAGCGTTGCGTCGTTCCTACGGCAATATCTGCGCCGAATTCACCTGGGGGTGTCAGCAGGGTGAGACTCAAAGGATCAGCCGCCACCGTGACTAAACCCCCCGCCTCATGCACCTTGGCGACAAACTCCCGATAATCGTAAATCGTGCCATCAGTCGCCGGATATTGCAGTAATGCCCCAAAAATTGGCGACTCAAACTCAAACGTCTGATGATCACCGACAATAATCTCAATGTCCAAGGGTTGCGCCCGGGTTTGCACCACCTGAATCGTTTGTGGATGGCAATCCTGCGACACAAAGAAGGCATTGGCTTTGGTTTTGCACAAGCCATAACTCATACTCATCGCTTCCGCCGCTGCTGTTCCCTCATCCAGTAACGACGAATTGGCGATATCTAAACCCGTTAACTCAATAATTAGGGTTTGAAAGTTTAGCAACGCCTCCAGACGCCCTTGAGCAATTTCAGCTTGATAGGGGGTGTAGGCGGTATACCAACCCGGATTTTCCAGAATATTCCGCTGAATCACGGGTGGGGTGATACAGTCGTGATACCCCATGCCGATGAACGAGCGAAACACCTGATTTTTTGAGGCAATATCCTGAAGTTGGGCAAGGGCAGCTTTTTCGCTTTGGGCGGGGGGTAAGTTGAGGGGATGATTCAGCCGAATGGTGGAGGGAACCGCGACATCAATCAGTTCATCTAGGCTGGAGTAACCCAAAACATCCAGCATTTGCGCTACGTCTTCAGCATTGACACCAATATGCCGTCTGGCAAATGAATCAGTTGATAGGAGATGATCCGCCGCCGCAAGCGTTGGCTGAGAATCATTCGAGAAGCCATTGAGAGTTGTGTCTGGATTAACTGAGACATTTGAGTTAGCCATATCAAACCGATTCATTCAAGGTGTTTTGGTGCATCAAGCCGCTAGAGTCAGCGTGACTCCTTATTATTTTTTAACAAACCATTCATAATTGTGCTGTTATTGGTCATTCGTCATTTGTCATTCGTCATTCGTCATTTGTCATTTGTCATACTCGCTCCCTTGAGAAGCCAGCTACGTCATTCGTCATTTGTCAATTCTTTTCCCCATCTTCCCCATCTTCCAGACGTAGCTTGCTACGTCTCTACATTGCTCCCCCTGCACCCTTCAACTTACTCCTCTCCTTCAACCTGAGCCTGATATTCAGCCGCCGATAAGGTATCTTCTAATTCATCGGCATCATTAACCCGCACTTTCAGAAACCACCCTTCACCGTAAGGATCTTCAGCAATCTGTTCGGGAGATTCCACGATCGCATCGTTGCGTTCAATCACCGTTCCCGTAACTGGGGCATACATATCCTCAACGGCTTTCACCGATTCAATCGTGCCAAAGCTTTCCCCTTTCTCCAAAGCACTATTCACATCAGGCAGTTCGATGAACACAATATCACCTAACTGATCGATGGCAAAGGCACTAATCCCAATCGTGGCAATTTCCCCATCGAGTCGTACATACTCGTGGCTGTCTAGATACTTTAAGTCTTCAGGATACTCTAAAGCCATGTCATGTCCTCAATTTGCAGCAAAGCTAAGTGTACAACTTCTGATCGCGCCATAATAAACGCTATGGATAAAGAAACCCTCAAACGACGGCTCTTGGGTGAGTTTAGCTGGAAACGACTCGTGCGATCGCTAATTTTTATCTACGTCTTCTTTGCCGTATACGTCTACTTCATGGCAGATCGGATGATTTTTCTGCCTCGCCCCTCCAGCTACCCAGACACCCCTGACATTCTCAAAGTGACGACGGCTGATGATCTCCAGCTTTCCGCCGTTTACTTGCCCAATCCGACAGCTACCTATACTATCCTCTACATTCACGGGAATGCCGAGGACTTAGGCGAGATTCAACCCCTGCTGCACCATCTGCACAGTCTCGGATTTAGCGTCTTTGCCTACGATTATCGCGGCTATGGCACAAGTCAGGGACATCCCTCTGAACAGAATGCCTATCGCGATAGTGACGCCGCCTTGACCTATTTAAAAGAGCAACTGGGAGTACCACCCGAACAAATTATCGCTTATGGACGTTCTGTTGGCGGCGGTTCAGCCGTAGATTTAGCCGCCCGTTACCCATTGGCTGGCTTGATTCTGGAAAGTTCGTTCACCTCAGCCTTTCGCGTCGTCGTACCCATCCCGATTTTACCCTTTGACAAATTCCCCAACCTGGACAAGATCACCCAGGTAAACTGTCCTGTCTTAGTCATCCATGGTACTGCTGATGACACGATTCCCCTCTCCCACGGACAACGCCTATTTGCCGCCGCCCCTGAACCGAAACGCTCTTTCTGGGTAGAGGGTGCGGGTCATAATGATCTGTTCTGGGTGGCTGGGGAGCAATATGGGAAGGCATTACAGGAGTTTGCCCAGTTAGTAAAACGCAATCACCCGACGAATGACAAAGGACATAAGACATAAGACCAATAACCAATTCGTCAAGAAAGAATGACATCACCCCTGCTATTTTTGGTAAAATTCACTATAATTAATTTGGAAGGTATATATTCCGGGTAATTTACAACATTGTTTACAACCGTACTGCCTCAAACGAAACAACCCTTTGGGTCAATCCCTGATGACCTATTTGACGCCATTGACACCCTCAAGCGGGAACTCAACGCCGTTATCCTTGCCCACTACTACCAAGACCCCGATATTCAAGATATTGCCGATTATATTGGCGATTCTTTAGGACTTTCCCGCCAAGCTGCTGATACCGATGCCGATGTTATTGTCTTTGCGGGTGTTCATTTCATGGCAGAAACTGCCAAAATTCTCAATCCTGACAAACTTGTTCTTCTACCCGATTTAGAGGCAGGTTGCTCTCTGGCTGATAGTTGTCCCCCGGATGCATTTGCCCAGTTTAAGGCAGAACACCCTGACCATTTAGTCATCTCTTATATCAACTGCTCCGCCGAAATTAAGGCGATGAGCGATATTATTTGCACCAGTTCCAACGCCGTCGATATTGTCCAGCAAATTCCCCCTGATCAACCGATCATTTTTGCTCCAGATCGGAATTTAGGACGCTATGTAATGCAGCAGACAGGTCGAGATTTGCTTTTATGGCAAGGGAGTTGTATTGTTCACGAAACCTTCTCGGAAAAAAGAATTGTCCAACTCCAGATTGAACATCCCGACGCTGAGGTAATTGCTCATCCTGAATGCGAACCTCCAGTATTACGTCACGCCAGCTATATTGGCTCCACAACCGCGCTATTGAAGTATTCACAAACCAGTCCCCGTTCTAAGTTTATTGTGGCGACAGAACCGGGAATTATTCACCAAATGCAAAAGCAAATGCCCGATAAGCGCTTCATTCCAGCGCCTGCCACGAATAATTGTAACTGTAATGAATGTCCCTACATGCGGTTAAATACGCTGGAAAAACTTTATCTAGCGATGAAGCAGCGTCAGCCAGAAATTACGTTACCCGAACACATTCGGATTGCGGCGTTACAACCGATTCAGCGCATGTTGGACATGAGTGCTAAAGTTAAGGTTTAAGTTCAGCAAAATTAGGGCAGGACTTACGCTTTCTTTCAGGCACAGTGACAGGGCGGGGAAGGGCGGGTTTTGTAAAAACATTATTTGTTTCTCGGTTAATTTTCGTTCTAAACCCGCCCCTACAGGGGATTTGATGCCAAGATATCAGATTGATAGATTAACCTAAAACCGGACAACAAAACCCACTGGATTTTCCGGCGCGATCGCACGCCTAAAGATGTAGGGGTGGGTTTAGGGTTAAAATGAGTTAACCAACCTCAAACTGCACAACGAAACCCGCCCTAATCCCAACCTGGCATACAGAGGAAAATGTTATTAATCATATCCTGTATTGAACCTATCGACTAACCCTACCAATCTTGCCGAGGTATTTCTTAATGAGCCAGCTTTATCAAAAAGGACTTTATTTAGAATATTTTACGGTTGGCTATAACATCCTTGAAGCCGTTGTTTCAATTCTTTTAGGCGCGATTAATAATAGTATTGCATTAATTGGATTTGGACTCGATAGTATTGTTGAATCCTTATCAGGATGTATTTTAATTTGGCGTCTCAGCCAGCATCAAAGCCTAACAGCGGAAGCCGAAGCCAAAATTGAGCGACAAGCTACCCAGTTTGTGGCAATTACATTTTTCTTAATGGCTGGATATATTGGATTTGAATCCCTGAGAAAGTTAATTACCCAAGACATTCCCGATCCATCATTCCTGGGTATACTTCTCGCTATCCTTTCGTTGATTATTATGCCCCTGTTGGCGTGGCAAAAAAGCAAAATTGGTAAACAACTCAATAGTAAAGCGCTGATTGCCGATGCCAAAGAAACCTTAGTCTGTTCCTTTCTTTCAGTGGCATTATTTTTAGGGTTAGCAGGAAATTACGGGTTTGGCTTTTGGCAAGCTGATCCGTTTGCCGGATTTATTATCGTGTTTTATTTGATTAAAGAAGGCTGGGAGATTTGGGAAGAGAGTCACGAATCTGATGTTGACTAAATTTTTCTACAAGGTCTTTAAATTCAAAAAACTCTGGCTCTCCAGGAGTTATGGTGATCAGAAAAAGTTATTGAATTTTGTCAAAGGCTTGCTGGATAATAATTTTCCTATTCCCTGTTCCCTCCCCTCACCATAAAACTCCCTGTAGCAAGCCCCTATTTAGATGCACATCAGTTTAATCGAATGACTCCAGCTACCGTAAACGAAACGCTAATTATTTTCACCCGCTATCCCGAACCGGGAAAAACCAAAACACGCATGATTCCCGCCCTAGGTGAGGAAGGGGCGGCAAACCTGCAACGCCAGATGACAGAAAATACCCTGGCTAAAGCGAAAAAACTACAAGTCTTTTATCCTGTATTTGTAGAAATTCATTTTGCTGGCGGGAATCAACCATTAATGCAAGCTTGGTTAGGTGCTGATCTGATTTACCGTCAACAAAGTCAGGGAGATTTAGGCAAACGAATGGCATCCGCATTTGAGAAATCCTTTGCAGCGGGAATGACAAGTGTAGTGATTATTGGGACAGATTGCCCCGATTTAGATACTCAAATAATTGCTGAGGCATTTAAATTACTTAAAACGCAAGATTTAGTATTAGGACCCGCCCAAGATGGAGGATATTATCTAATTGGTTTGCGGCGGTTAATTCCTGAACTCTTCATGGGAATTCATTGGGGAACCTCGCAAGTCAGACAACAAACCATCGAGATTGCCGATCGCCTGGGATTAGCGATCGCATCTCTGCCCATACTCCATGATATTGACCGTCCCGAGGATTTGGGCAAGTGAGAACACCCGTTTATTCTGCCTAGAGATAATATTTGGTATCTATCGAGAGACTGATTTTTTTACCTTCAAAGTGTGATTAGATTAGCCCCTATCGCGTTATGTTTAGCGCGAATTGAGCGAAATCATAGGAATACGAGAAATTTATCGGGCTTTTGCCCGGTGTAAGTCTGCCCTGTTCGGTTAACTTTCCCCTACCCCTGCAAAGCGACGCTAGGGGTAGATTTACCGTTCCTAGTCGGCGTTGTCTGCGCCACCTCCTATGACTGTTTATGACTGTTGAAACGTAAATGGTAGATTGTGAATAACCTGAAAACTCAATTCTTTAGTAGGGTAATCGGTAGCCTTGCCCTTTCTTGGTGCATCTGTAGTCTTTGGACTCCTCCCGTTCAGGCTGAAGGAAGCCGGGAATTAACCTCCAGTGGTGGCTTTCGCCCGTTTTTGGACTATCGCGAAGACTCTCTGGATACAGGACCAATACAACGCCAAACGACGATTCTGGTTTATGCTAAGGCAGGTGAGACACTCTACTTGGGTTCCAGTGCTGTGGGCGTTGGTCAGGGTAGGATTGATTACACAAAACCCAGTGGTGCATCTGGTAGTTGCGACGACACGGGTAAGATTGAAAATCGTGCAGAAGAAGAAATAGGACCGAATACTCTTTTTTCTGGGGGTTATAGCCCTTGTATCGAGGAGGTCGATCAAACTGGGGTTTGGCAAATTGACTTTGTTAGTCCTGATCCTTCGAGTACAGTCAACCCAGACCCTATTCCAGCCGACGATCCTTGGTCTGAACAAGATAACAATGATAACTTCGTAACCGCTTGGGATGTCACCGTAGCTGATGAGAATGAACCCATTAAAGGTCGCGCCTTTGCCAATTTTCTGGCGTTGAATATGGGAGATTTAGACGTACCCCTGAGTTCCGAAGCCTACATCCTGACTGAACAAGGTTATGTTTACCGCATCGACTTGAACGGTACAGAACCCTTTGGATTCATCTTCTTCTCCAACAATAAAGGATTTAGACGACCCAACGGCAACCCATTCTTCTCCTCTGTTCCCCTAGATCCACCCCCTGACTTCCAAAATCCATTTACTAATCCTAATACTGGTGATGACCGAACCCATAGAATTTTCTTTAATCGACCTGAACCTGGCATCCTAGACACTCCTCCCGAACCCAGCCCTCCTGGGGACGTGAGTAATTTTAGGTTTATCGGTGATCAGGGTACGCGAGGTCAAGCCGCCTCGCCGGGTGGGGGTATCTTTAGATTCACAGCAACACAGGCGGGTAGTTTCAGAATTGTCATTGACTTAAATGGCGATGGCGTGTTCGGAAATGATGACAGTTCCATTCGAGACAGAATTATCACGGGTCGAGTGACTGAAGGGGAAAATCAAGTGGTTTGGGATGGTTTAGATGGGAATGGTAACCCTATACCGGGCGGACTTCAAGGGTTCCGGGTTCGCATCAATCTGTTTGCGGCTCAAGTCCATTTTCCGTTTTTAGATGTGGAAGCGAGTCCCAATGGGATTATCCTAGAACGGCTGAATGGTCGAAACAGTCCGGATTTTACCGTTTACTATGACGACAGCCGTTTTAGTGGACCTGGCATTCCTCCTGATCCCCTGGATGCCTCAATCAATGGAGTTGGTCTAGAAGGAGTCAACAGCAGTAATGGCGCTCATCGCTATGGTTGTTCTGATGCTAGTAGTGAAGAAACTTGCTTTGGCGATGTCAGGGGTATTGATACTTGGGCGTTTTTACCGTCTCGGGATTTTACCTTTACCGATGCTATTGTCATTGCAGAAGCAGACTTGGCAATTGAAAAACGGATTCGTTCAGACCGAGTGGTTGCCAATGATCCGATTGTCTTCGAGATCACTGTGACCAATAATGGTCCTAATGATGTCATGGGGGCAACAGTCAGGGATGATATTCCGGATACGATTACTGACGTCAGGTGGACTTGTGCAATTACTGACGGTACAGGGAGTTGCGGTGCGGCAAATGGTACAGGTAATGTGATTGATACAACCGTCACCCTCGACCCGGAGGCTACTGCTACTTATAGGGTAATCGGCACTCTCTCGAGGACGGCTTCCGGAACCTTAACCAATACCGCCACAGTTCCCCTCGGACCCGGTGACTCCATAGGAGATGACGTAACCGATCCCAATCCGGATAATAATACAAGTACCGTTCAAACCCCCATCGAACGAACCGCCGACTTGAGCCTAACCAAAACAACAACCCCTGATAATCCCGAACCGGGGGACAATGTAACCATCTCCATCACCGTCACCAATGATGGACCTCTCGCCACGACGGATGTGCAAGTTAGGGACGCATTGCCAGCCGGATTGAACTTTGTTTCCGCGACATCCAGCCAGGGAAGCTATGATAACCAAACGGGCGTCTGGACGGTGGGCGATTTGGATAACAACAGTAGCGCCACGTTGCAAATTGAGGCAACCTTAACCACGAGTGAAACCGTCGTGAATCGGGCGCAAGTGATAGCCTCAGATCGACCTGACCCCGATTCTACCCCAGGAAACAGCGTTGCTGGCGAGGATGATCAAGATAGTGCCACGATTCCCTTGCAATTCGTTGACCTCGGCTTAAGCAAAACAGCACGCCCAAACCAAGCCAATGTGGGAGACGAAATAATGTATACCATTACTCTGACTAATAATGATACGAATGACGCGACTGATGTAGCGGTGACGGAACCCTTACCCCCTGAAGTAACCTTTAGATCGGCAGAAGCGTCTCAAGGCTCATATAATCGCAGTAGTGGAATTTGGTCAGTGGGGAACCTAGCCAATGGTAATGAGGCTAGGTTACAGATTACCACCACTGGAGATATTCCTGGTTCTGTTACCAACACGGCGGTGATTAGTGCTTTAGATCAAGATGATCCAAATCCTGGGAATAATCGAGCCAGTGCTGAGGTATTTTTGGCTGGAGAACCCCACTTGCTTCTAGTGAAACGGATTACTGAGGTGAGGAGAGATGGACAAGTGATCGAAGGCATTAACTTTGATACGGTTGTAGACGATCCCACTGATCCGGATGATAACGCTAGTGGCTGGTCTCAGCTACAGGGAGGAGGGCTTTTAGGTGTTCCCAGGATTAGTCCTGATAGACGTTTAGAAAGTGGCGATACTGTGGAATATACGATCTATTTCCTGTCAAATGGTGGCACAGTGGTTAACGGTGTCGATTTTTGTGATCTGATTCCTCAAGGGACAACGTTTATCTCAGATAGTTTTAGACAAGGGAGCGGAATCTTGTTAAATCAAGATGGAACACCGACACCCCAAAGTAATGCATCAGACCAAGATTCGGGAACATTTTTTCCGCCTCTCAATCCTGTATCAACGCCTTGTGATGAAACCAACAATCCCAATGGCGCTGTGGTTGTCGAGTTAGGCGATATTCCTACCACCGCTCCCAATAATGTAGGATTGATTCGCTTTCGGGTCGAAATTGATTGACAATGGGGATTAGGGCAGAAACTCTAATGTAATGAAAACCGAAACAATTTCAGTTATTATTCCCGTTTTAAATGAAGCGAGTACGATTGGTTCGGTCTTAGATAGACTGGTTAATACTGATAATGTGGAGGTTATTGTGGTAGATGGGGAGAGTCAAGATGAAACCGTCAGTGTAGCGCGATCGCGAAATGTCCAGGTTATTTCTACCCCACCCGGTCGCGCCTGTCAAATGAATGCGGGTGCAGCGAGGGCGACGGGTGATATCCTCTTATTTCTCCACGCCGATACTCGTTTACCAGCAAACTTTGATCGTTTAATCCGCCAAGCGCTACAAGATCCCCCAACCATTGCCGGGGCGTTTGAATTAGGCATTGATTCTCAACAGTTTGGCTTGCGTCTCATTGAACGACTGGTAAATTGGCGATCGCGTTTTTTTTCGATGCCTTATGGCGACCAAGCTCTATTTTTAAAAGCGACTGTTTTTCATGATATAGCAGGTTTTCCAAATTTGCCAATCATGGAAGATTTTGAATTCATTCGTCGCTTACAACCCCAAGGACGGATTACGATTGTTTCAGAATCGGTTCTGACATCAGGACGACGCTGGGAACGGTTAGGTATCATCAAAACCACTCTAATTAACCAGCTTATTATTTTGGGGTATTTTTGGAGAGTTTCTCCTGACAAACTGGCGCGATGGTATCGGGGAAAAGAGTAATGTCTTCGTGCCAATCAGTACCTGGACATAATTTCTGTCCGCTGTACTCAGAAATGATAACAAGCGTCAACTGTTTACTGTTGCCTAAGCTACACCCTGATCTCCAACTGTCAAAGGTTCAGAAACAGCCTGTGTCTCGATTTCTATTACTATGTTATAATGAGTAAATATAGGAATTACAATTCCCGGATCTTGCCAACCTGTCAAAGTGCCTGTATTCACCTCTCCCTCAGGTGATAACAGCACCTCTCCGGCACTATTAAGCGGATTAAGACCATCACTTATACCTAAATAGAACGTCTCGTTTTCAGAAAAATTGAACCCAACTTCTCCGATTCCTGCTGCTAGTCCTTTGCCCATTTCATCAAATAAAAATAAGGACAAAGATGATAAAGATAATACAGATAATAAGGGATTTTGAGCAACACTAAATTTTAAATATGCTTGACGTTCAGATTCAAGTTGGTAGAGATCGATATCTGCCGGACTAAACAAACTGCCCTCAATTGTGTTAATCGTTGGCACTGCGATTGGACCTTGAGCGGACGAAATCAGGTGTCCTGCATCAACATCTTCAATAAAGGTTGATTTTGAGGCGGTATTGTCTGATTCTCTGGAGAGAGTTTTCCCGCCCATCAACGTCGTTAATAATGATTTAAAATTTATCATCGGCTGTCTCCTAAAAAACGTTGAGACAAATCAAGTCAACTTAATTCGTCCGTTTGCTTAACATTAAAATCATTTTTTTGTTTTTTCAGTTAATTGAGTTGATTTTTAAGAAAACTTAATTTAACTTAATCTTTTAATTGAATAATGTTTACATTTAGTCAAGTTTGATCACCTATAATCTTACATTTAGAGACGGTAAGGGCGCAAGTCCTTGCGTCCAAAAAACCTGTCAACTCTAGTCCACAATTTCAGCCGTGTCATGCGCCTATTGGCGTGGCACATTAATTTGATGGATTAAATTCGGCTTGTAGTAGGGAACTTTAGACCTAAACTTGGTTGGGTTTCCTTGCGTCAACCCAACCTACAACCTATTCTCCCCTAGAAAATAAAGCGATTTTGTCTTGTCCGCAACCATGCTTGCAAATCGAATTGGGTTAAACTCTTTAGGTAGCTACCTAATTGCCTTCCCCAATACTGCTTATTGGTAGTTTTTATATCTTGGGTTAAACCAAACGCCAACATCAGATCGTCTTCCTCTGTTGATTCTTCAGGAGAAATTCTTTCGGCAAAAGCTTGTTGATATTGATTTAAAATCTGCTCTAACAAATTATCTAACTGTTCTTGAGTCATGTTTTGCTTTTTTGCAAGACAACAACGGTATCATGCTTAATTGTTCCCGCCCAATTCACATTCCTTGGTAAATTAAGCCGACGATTTTTTAGCAATAAGTGAAACTGAAATATTTTAGCGAAGCCAATTTCTTCAGCTATTTCCGTTAAAAGTTTAGCTACTGGAATCTCAACACCGCAAATTTTACTAATATCGCCAATTGCAAAGCAATAATAGCCACCTGAAGTAAGATAATTGAAGCAGCTTAAAAAATGCATCTTCATATCCATAAAATATTTATAAACAACTCTTGCACGAAGCTGATTTTGTCCTTTACTCGCTTGATATTGCGTACCGTAGTAAATATCAGCAATTAAATGATCAAGATAGGAAATTCCAGTTTTTCCCAATTGTAAATACTCGTTTCGGGTAATTCTTTCCGTGCCAATTTCTTGAGTATATAAATCAAGTCTTTCGCGATCATTACTCACTAAGCCCAACCAATGTAACTCAAACTTAGACGCCCAAACGTAATCAATTGCATTAATATAAGGCGGCGAAGTAATTACCGCATCACAATGCCAATCGCCTGTAATATCAATGGCTGTTTTTGAATTCGATTCAATTGCATTTTGAAACGAGTTATTTAAGACAAACTGCCATTCCCCAATTGCCTCTAACGCTTTATCAAGATAGTCTTTAAAATACCGATAAACATCTTCGCGAGAACGCTGGGGAATTTCTTTGACATTCGCTCGTTTGGCGGCGAGGATCATGCCATCATTCATATCAGATGTTTTGCGGACTGTCGAAGCAAAAACCAGCCAAAATAAAGGTTGTATGGCTTCCGGAACTTGAAGGATTTGGACTCGGAGACTTTCTAATCCAGCTTGAACAGGTTTTTGAAACCAAAAATCTTTATTGGCGAAATTGATGGTTTCTAATGGATGTTTGACTGTATAAGCATTTTTCAATATTTGCTCGGCATAGCCGAGAATCTCGGCTCCATCGTATACATGGGTTTTAACGCGACAAATCAGGCGACTTAAAGGATGATAGTCAAGCCAATAAATTGATGCACCTTGTAATAAAGTTTCAATAATTGTTGTTCCTGAACCAGCAAAAGGTTCTAATATTGTGCATTTGCCTTTGCCATACTTTCTTAAAAACCAATGTGGGATTTCCGGAATCGATTTTGCCGGTTGGAAACCAAGGGAATGAATTTTAAGGGGTTGTTTTCGTTGTAAAGAAATTAGGGAATCTTCAGGGAGATCGATAGGAATGTCGCCCTCAAGATGTAAGTAGGAGGATTGAGGTGTAGTATTGTCAGTTTCAAACAGTGAAAGTTGTTTCATTCTAATCTAGGTTAACGAGTCCCATTTGGTTACACACAAGCCAGATGGAAGCCTATCACCGTTGTCGGTTTAGATTGGGCTGAACTTTTTTTTCATCATCCAACGCTAGGGGCTTAGTCTGTTGGGTTTCGCTTACGCTTTACCCAACCGACTTTAATGTTTACTCTATCCTAGAGGAACAACATACACCCAATCTTGATAATTGGGATCGCGATTTTCCGTAATTGCCGTAATTTTATCTCTCAGTTTCTCTGTGATGGGTCTGGTTTTTGGTAATTTATAATTTTCAACCTGTTTAATTGGAGTAATTTTAGCCGCCGTCCCACTTAAAAAGGCTTCATCGGCAATCAATAACTCCGATTTATCGACAGGGCGTTCGATTGTGGGGATACCTAAATCCTTTGCCAGCGTCAGGATACTATCTCTGGTGATTCCTTCTAAAATATCTTGAT
Source organism: Coleofasciculus sp. B1-GNL1-01 (assembly GCF_040220235.1). Lineage (NCBI taxonomy): Bacteria > Bacillati > Cyanobacteriota > Cyanophyceae > Coleofasciculales > Coleofasciculaceae > Coleofasciculus > Coleofasciculus sp. B1-GNL1-01. The sequence goes on along the minus strand of NZ_JAVJTO010000039.1, from coordinate 10,129 downwards.
CATATCCCGGCGTAATCAGTTGCCCATTCCGCACCATAAAGATATTCATCCCGGAGGCTTCACAGATTTTTCCCTGAGCATTCATTAATAAGGCTTCATCAAATCCGGATTCTACTGCTTCTGTTTTTGCCAGAGATGATGTGATATAAGCGCCACTAATTTTACCTCTCAGGGGTAAACTGTGATCCGCTTGACGATACCAGGAACTAATTCGACAGCTTACCCCTTCTGGGGATAAATAATCACCCAGTTCTAATCCGTAGACGAAAAAGTCTTTTTCAATCTTATGAAGTCTGGGGGCAATTCCTAAATCGGATGTATAAATAAAGGGTCGGATATAAAACGAGGTTTTAACTTTATTTTTTTTGACGAAATCTACAATTATAGTTTTGATTTTATCAGCGGGTAAGTCGTAATGTAAATATTTGGCACTGTCGCTTAATCGTTTACAATGACGGTCTAAACGAAACAGGAGAATTTGTTCGGGGTTTTGGGGGTCAGGAATCCCGCGCAATCCGCCAAAAGCGCCTGTTCCATAGTGCAGCGCATGGGTAGCAATGGAAATTTTGGCATCATCGAAGGGAAGGAATTGATTTTTAAAGTAAGCGATTGGCAGAAATTTATGCATTTTTAAACTAGACAGTCAAGGCTGCGGGAAGGTATGGTTATCGATTGTACTACAGCTAAGTGATTTTGCCAGAGACTAGAACATCGATTTAGGCATCGGACATACGGGGGAGGGTGGATGGTTGAGTGGGCTGTAGGGGCGGGTTTCACTATTATTGTTTCTTGTCTCACCAAAATGCAACTAAACCCGCCCTTGTTCCAGACGCTTGACCAGCTTAAATCTAAAATGGTGGAATAGATTTTACCATTGAATCGGGCGCAAGTCTTTGCGCCCCTACAGTTGCTGGGTATGAGCTTAATCCTCCTTGGTGTTCAACCACCCGGCTAAATTCTGTTTTTGAGTCTCCGAGGGATTTTCAAGCTGCACAACCTGGTAGCGGGTGGGTTGGGATTCGCCTAGGGTAACGGGTAAGGTACAAAGTTCGTCTTGATGGAACAGGGTTACCTGAATCGTGTCACCAGGATGGTAATCTTTTAGGCGATCGCATAATTGATCCGCACTGACTCGCCAACCGTCTATGGCGAGTAACTGATCCCCTGCATCCACCCCAGCTATTCCCGCTGGAGAGGTGGCGTTGACAAACTTGACCACCTCTTGCCCATTTTCACTCTTGACAATTACCCCTAAATAAGGTTTAGAGTCCTCATCTTCTACTGCCGTGAGGGTTAAGCCAAAGGGTTCAAGATACTCATCAAAGGGTAATTCCTCTGTCCCCTCAATATAGCGACGGAAAAAATCACTCAAATCAGTATCAGCGACAGACTCTAACACCTCTCGCAGTTGTTGAGGCGTAAAGCCAACCTCTTTAACACCAAACTCTTGCCACATGCGCCGCATCACATCATCCAGGGAGCGCTGATTCCCATGACGCGATCGCACCAGCAAATCCAGTAATAAGGATACCATTTCGCCTTTGAGATAATAGGAAATCTGACTATTATCACTATTGGCATCCCGGCGATATAACTTAATCCAAGCATCAAAACTGGATTCACTCAGCGGTTGCACCAAACGCCCTGGGATCAGTTGCATCCGGGTAATTTCTTTACTTAACCCCTCTAAAAATGTTTTACTGTCGTAAATCTTTGCCCGTAAGGGGAGGACTAAATCATAATAACTGGTTGTCCCTTCACAAAACCACAGGGATGTGGTAAAGCTTTCTTGTTCGTAGTTAAACCGTTCCAAAACTTTGGGGCGAATCCGCTTAACATTCCACAGGTGAAAGAACTCATGGGCGACTAATTGCATGAAACGATTGTATTTATCTTTCGCCCGGAACGCGAAACGGGGATAATTTAAGGAACAAGAGGTTTTATGTTCTAAACCACCAAACCCTGTGGACGATAAATGCAGTAAAAATAAATACCGTTCGTAGGGTAATCCCCCATACAACTCGGCTTCTGTCTCGATAATTTTCGTCGTATCCGCAATAATCCGTTGCGGATCAGCATTTCCCTGTCCCCAAATTGCCAGTTGATGCGGTTTCCCCAGAACCTTAAAGTCGTAAACCTGTTGTGTGCCAATTTCAAAGGGACTATCGACTAAGGTGTCAAAATCCTCGGCTTCAAAGGTATTTTCAGCCCCCTCGACGGCGGGTAAGGGTGTAGTTGTCTGCCAATCGGATTTAGGGGGGACAATCGTCACCTGAATGGGCTGTTGCTCAAAATCCGGGACAAATAAAAATAATGCCGCCCCATTAAAATAGCCATGAGTGGCATCAAGGTGATTGGTGCGTACTGATAATTCATTGGCAAAGACGCGGTAGCGGACAATGAGGGTTGAGGCGTCTTTTGTTTGAACCTGCCAATGATTTTTACTCCGTTTATTCCAGGGTAAGGGCTGGTTTCCCGCTTCAACTCGGAAATCCTGTAGGTGTTTGGCATACTCCCGCACTAGATAGGAACCCGGAGTCCAGACAGGCATTTTTAAATCTAGCACTGATTCAGACCAACCATTTACCTGTAGCATCACCTCAAACAAATGAGATTGAGGTTGAGGCATAGCGACGTGATAATGAAAGGTGGGTTTAGTCATTTGTCCTTTGTCATTTGTCATTCGTCCTTTGTTGATGGTTGATGGTTGATGGTTGATAGTTCATGGTTCATTGGTAATCCCTTCCCCCATCTCCCCCATCTCCCCCATCTCCCCCATCTCCCCCATCTCCCCCATCTCCCCCATCTCCCCCAGCTTCCTTCTATCCTAAAGCCGTCCAGCTAGATGGGTTAGTTGTTTGAGATTAATCAAACAAAGTTTTTGCTCTTGGGGGTCAACTTCAGTCCAACCCTTACTTTCCAGCTTTTTCATGATTTTAGCTGTATCTTCCACACTGATATCCGTAACATTAGCCAAGTCTTTATAGGGAATGTTATAAATTTCGGTTCCCTTTTCCCCCACTTGACCATAATTATCTGCTAAGTTGACCAAGGTATTGGCTAACTTAATCGCTGGGGGTTGATGGCGTCGTTGAAAGCGGACATTCGTCTGACGCAGCCGTCTAACCATCAGTTGTAGCATCCGGTGGTGTAACTGGGGATCTTTGAACAGGGTTTGAATAAAGCGCTGGGCGGAGACGCTGAGTAATTTGACTGATGAAAGGGCGACAACATCTGTAGACCGGGGAGATTCATCCAGGATTGCCATCTCGCCAAAAAAATCTCCCCGACCCAAAATTGCTAACGTAACGGCGTTTTCTCCGTACAGGCGTCGAACTTTGACCCAACCGGACATGATAAAGTAAACAGCATTACCCCAGGCATCTTCCATTAAAACGGCTCGCCCTGTGGGATACTCATGTTCGACTCCAACTGACAATAGCCATTCTAGTGTCTCGGGGTTCGCCGTATTAAATAGAGGGAAAAGCTCACTAAAAGCTTTGGTGTGCATGAAAGGTTTATTAAAGTTGGATCATCTAAGATTCCATTACACCACACCAGAACAACAGTCCCCAACTTCCTTAAGTTAGTTGTCTGTGAGCAGGGGTGCAGGAGTGCAGAGGGGTAGGTGTGTAGGAGGGGTTAATCGTTAGTGAATTGACCAACAGTGTTTTCATTATCGCAGAGAAACCACGCGATCGCTCGTTTCTAGGGTTGGATAAATCCGCAATACTTCCTCCCTTGCCCAGCGATCAGCGGCTAGAATATCCTCTAGTCCAGGATCAGGGCAGTTATCACGGCTGTGGCGATCGCAGGTTTGCTCAATACACCGGGCAATGTCTAAATATTGGATTTTCTCGTCTAAAAACAGTGCCACGGCTTGCTCATTAGCGGCGTTTAATACCGCTGGCATTGAACCCCCAGCCCGCCCTGCGGCGTAGGCTAATTGCATACAGGGATATTTATCATGGTCAGGTTCTTTAAATGTCAGCGTCCCCGCTTTGACTAAATCCAAGGGTTCCCAGTCCGTATAGATCCGATGGGGCCAGGATAAGGCATAGAGTAGGGGTAAGCGCATATCGGGCCACCCTAACTGGGCTAAGACGGAGGTATCTTGTAACTCGATCAGGGAGTGAATAATGCTCTGGGGATGGATGACAATATCAATATCGTCATAATCCATACCGAAGAGGAAGTGTGCTTCAATCACCTCTAGCCCCTTATTCATCAAGGTAGCGGAATCGACGGTAATTTTGCGCCCCATCGACCAGTTAGGATGTTTAATCGCATCGGCAACTGTTACCTCCCCTAACTTATCGACTGACCAATCCCGGAACGCGCCCCCAGATGCGGTGAGGATAATCCGCCGTAATCCGCCCTCTGGGACTCCCTGAAGGCATTGGAAGATAGCAGAATGTTCGGAGTCAGCCGGAAGCAGTTTAACCCCATGTTTGGCAATCAGGGGATTGACAACGGGTCCCCCGGCAATTAGGGTTTCCTTGTTGGCTAAGGCAATATCTTTTCCGGCTTCAATTGCCGCGATCGTCGGTAGTAATCCGGCACATCCAACAATCCCAGTGACTACCGCTTCAGCATCACCATAACGGGCAACCTCCACCACACCCGCTTCTCCCGCCACCAGAATCGGTTGGGGATCAAGATCTGCGATCGCGGCTTTTAGGTCAGGTAATTTTTGAGCATCACATAAGGCTACGATTTCCGGTCGAAACTGCCGAATCTGGGCAGCTAACAGTTTCACATTGCTGCGTGCTGCCAATCCCACCAACCGGAATTGGTCTGGATGGTGAGTTAATATCTCTAAGGTTTGCGTGCCAATCGATCCAGTGGAGCCGAGGAGAGTAATTGATTTCACAACAGTTTCTTAAGAATTCGCCGCTCTTTAATTACTATAGGATTATTTTGCACATCGTTCATCAGATTTCAGTCCGGAACTCAAGCCTGGAACTCAAGTTCCGGCTAAAAGCTAAAACCCGTTTTAACGGGTTTATTATGATGTCCGGCTGTCTCACCCATAATAAAAACTTCTCCCCCTCACCCCCTCACCCCATTTCCCTTTTTGCTTGAACATTTTGTGCTTTCAGTTTGAGATGTGGTGTGATAGTTATCGCTGTTGTATCACAGAAACCGTAGGGGCGCCCAACTTTGCGCCCAACTTTGCGCCCAATTTAACCGAAAAATATGGGAGGCTTTGCCTCCCTAAAAGCATTCCCAGGCTTTGCCTGGGAACCTAAAAAGATCCTGGGAATGAAAGTTAACCTACAGGTTGTAGCAACCGCGCTGGTGATTCACCTGGTAAAACCTTCACCTCACCATTCTCATCAACATCAACCACAGCGGTTTCTCCTTCAAGGATCTCACTCGCTAACATGGCTTCGGCTAAGCTATCTTCTAATAGCCGCATAATCGTCCGACGTAAAGGTCGCGCCCCATAACTGGGATCATACCCTTCTTCAACTAAACGCTCTTTGAACCGTTCGGTCACTTCTAGGGTAATTCCCTGTTCAACTAAGCGAGTGGAAACTTCCACCAACAGGAGATCAGCAATTTGCTTAATCTCATCGCGGTTTAACTGACGGAAGACGATAATATCGTCAAGGCGATTGAGGAACTCTGGACGGAAATAATCCTTGAGTTCATCATTCACGCGGCTGCGAATCCGGTTGTATTGAGATTCAGCTAGGTTGTCTGAGTCTTCAAATCCGAAACCACCGCCACCTTTTTCAATCACCCGTGAACCGATGTTCGAGGTCATGATAATCAGGGTGTTCTTGAAGTCTACGGTACGACCTTTGGCATCTGTCAACCGACCATCATCCAACAGTTGTAAGAGGCTATTGAAGACATCGGGGTGTGCTTTCTCGATTTCGTCAAACAGGAGTACCGTGTAGGGTTGACGCCGGACAGCTTCTGTAAGTTGACCACCTTCGTCATAGCCGACAAATCCGGGAGGCGAACCGATTAGCTTAGAGACGGTGTGCGGGTCCATGTACTCAGACATATCCAAGCGAATCATCGCCTCTTCTGACCCGAAGAAGTAAGCCGCCAACGCTTTCGCCAATTCCGTCTTACCCACTCCCGTCGGTCCAGAGAAGATAAAGCTTGCGATGGGTCGATTCGGGTCTTTTAACCCCACCCGCGCCCGCCGAATCGCTTTGGAGACAGCGGTAACCGCTTCTTCTTGACCAATTAAGCGTTGGTGCAATGTATCTTCCATGTGCAGCAGCATCGCTGATTCGGATTGGGTCAACTTGTTGACGGGTACACCTGTCCAGGAGGAGACAATGTGGGCGATATCTTCCTCATTCACCAGAGGTGTCTGTACGGGGGTATCTGCATCCGTTTCCTCTTGCAGAATTGCCTGAAGCTGAGTTTCCAGTTCCTGTTCGCGATCGCGCAATTGGGCGGCTTTTTCAAAGTCCTGGAGACGAACGGCGTCTTCTTTTTCTTTTGTCACCTGACGCATTTGACGCTTGATGTCTCGCGTGGCTGGAGACGGCTGACAATGAATCAGATGCACACGGCTTCCAGCTTCATCAATCAAGTCAATGGCTTTGTCCGGTAAGAAGCGATCGCTAATATAACGATCTGACAGTTTCGCCGCCGCATCTAACGCATGATCAGAGATTTCGACTCGGTGATGCTGCTCATAAGCATCTCGCAACCCCTGCAAAATTTCAATGGTTTCCTCAACTGAGGGTTCACCCACCATAATTGGTTGGAAACGGCGTTCTAGGGCGGCGTCGCGCTCAATATGCTTACGATATTCATCCAATGTTGTCGCGCCGACACACTGGAGTTCGCCTCGTGCTAAAGCGGGTTTGAGGATATTTGCTGCATCTAATCCGCCTTCTAGCGCCCCAGCACCAACTAAGGTATGGATTTCGTCAATCACCAGGATAATATTTCCGGCTTCACGCACTTCCTGCATAATCTGCTTAATGCGTTCCTCGAAGTCACCCCGGAAACGAGTACCGGAAATCAGTGATCCGATGTCCAGGCTGATCACCTGCTTATTTTCCAATAGTTCTGGTACATGATTATCGGAAATCCGTTGCGCCAATCCTTCGGCGATCGCGGTTTTACCAACACCTGGTTCTCCCAATAATACGGGATTATTCTTGGTTCGGCGTCCTAATATTTGAATAATCCGTTCGATTTCCTTGACACGACCCACCACCGGGTCTAACTTACCTTCTGAGGCTAACTGGGTGAGATTCCTGCCAAACTCTTCCAAGGTGGCGGACTTTGATGTGCGACCCATCATTGAAGTACCGGGTCCTCTAGCGGTAGCAGCGGCGGCGACTTCGCCAATGGCTTGAATGAGTTTGGTGCGGGCGGTGGAGGGGTTGACGCCTAAACTTTGCAACACTTTACCCGCGACGCTGTCGGTGTCTTGCAGAATGGCGAGTAACAAATGTTCTGGACCGATATAATTGTGTCCCAGTTGTCGCGCTTCTTTAAACGACTGCTCAAACAGGCGTTTGGCTTTAGGTGTGAAGGGAATTTCAGCCGGAACGAAGCCTGACCCGCGACCAATGATTTTTTCGACCACCTTCCGAGTCGATTCCAGGGTGACATCCATCTCCTTGAGGACAATCGCCGCCACACTGGTTCCTTCTCGCAGCAATCCGAGGAGAATTTGCTCCGTTCCCACGAGGTTATGTCCCAGGCGACGGGCTTCCTCTTGGGCGAGCATAATGGATTTGATAGCTCTGTCTGTAAAATGTTCAAACATGGTTGGTTTCCTTTGCCGAGCGGTATATGATTGGCTGAAGGGGTAAACGATTTACCCTTATTTGTAAATTTTTATGTACTTTCTACTAACACTTTACCTCTGTATGATGGACTCTATCAGTGGGCAGAACCGTAATGGTTAGGTGTAGTTGCCGTCTACAGGGGATTTCAGGGCATTCCGGTTAAGTTTTGAAGATGGCGTCCCTTTCTACCCATGTATACTGACATTCTTCTATTGGTCAACCGGATCAATCAGGGAAGTTGGGGAAGCTGGGGAAGCAATGTAGAGACGTGCCATGGCACGTCTGGAAGCTGGGGGAGCTGGGGAGAAAGCTTATCCGAGCAGTATTGCCTCTCGCCTGACCAAGTGCAATAATGTTGAATTAACTCCCCCATCACTTCATCGCCCCATCATCTCATCCCATTTCCCCCGGTGGTGATGCTTCTGATACAGTGAACTGCTGTTCGAGTTGGCGATAGTGCGGTACGTCAATAAGCTGCTCAAATTCTGGGAAGGAGACGAGATTGGAAAAGCCTGCGGTAGTTCCCTGTTGGCGTAAATGACTCAAACAGTCCATCATGGCTTTAGTCGCAGCAAATAAGCCAGAGAGGGGATAGACGACAATTTTGAAGCCTAACTCTTGCAATTGTTGACCCGACAGCACCGGAGTTTTGCCCCCTTCTATCATATTGGCAAACAGAGGCACATTAGGAAGGGCTGAGGCGATCGCCTGTAAATCTTCAAGAGACTGAGGGGCTTCTATAAAGATAATATCTGCCCCAGCTTCATAATAGGCACGTCCGCGATGAATCGCTTCATCGAGTCCCAAAGGCGCACGGGCGTCAGTACGGGCAATAATCACTAAGTCACTTTTACCACGGGCTTGAACGGCGGCGCGGATTTTCTGGATATGATCTGCGGCGGGGATCACCCGTTTTCCGGCAAAATGACCACATTTCTTGGGCAATTCTTGGTCTTCCAGGATAATTCCGGCAATATCAAGTTTAACGATATCGGTGACGGTACGGATAACATTGAGGGGATTTCCGTACCCGGTATCAATATCAGCGATAAGGGGAATGGTAACAGATTCTGCAATTTGTCCGGCGCTATTGAGCATTTCGGTAGCGGTGAGAAAACCGTAATCAGGTTTACCGAGGGTGGAACCGGAAATGCCAAAGCCACTGGTAAAGATGGCTTCAAAGCCAATTTTTTCGGCAAGTTTGGCGCTGATGCAATCGTATACGCCGGGAAGGATGAGAGTTTCGGGTTGTTGGAGGAGTTGGCGAATTTTTTGGGGATGAGACATGAGTTATTTTATACTATGGCTAGTTGGATTTTTTAACGCAGAGAACGCGGAGGAAAACGCAGAGAAACGCAGAGAGGGTTAGTCTGTCCGCCTAAACTGTTATCATTTCCTTCTTGCTACCTTACTCGTTACCTTCTGCCTTACCTCAATGACTACTATTAATTAATGCCAACCTACTTATCTTGATTTAACTTGACTGTTTAACGACTTGCTTTAATCCTTTCTTCCAGTCGGCGGCTCTCTGGGCGTTGGGATACGTGCCAATGAGTTCTTTTAATTCGGTTTGATGCTTGGGTTTGAGTTCCGATTTGGTGCGATTTCCCAGGAGACAGATGGCGCGTTGCAGACTATCTTTGTCGCCGGGAACTTTTGGCGGTAAGTCTACGGAAAAGGTGGGATGGGGTTTTTGGGACGATGATTTAATGCTGGTTATAGCGGGTAGATTAGCGGGGAGAGGGGAGAGATCAACGGGATTGATGTAACCATAACCACCTTTTTTGTCCGTGAAACAAATTCGGGGAATTCCTTTTCGTTGGGTGCCATCCAGTCTGCCGATTCTACCTCTGTATTTGTGTTTGTTTGAATGGGCGGGATCAACGATACACATATCACCGGGATACAAGATATGGTTCTCGGTGGTGGTTCTGCCGTTATCGGAGCTTCCGGTACAGTGTTTTCCGTGGTTGAGATAAACTGTAACTTGCTTCATTGGACTGATAACAGATGTGCCATGGCACGTTTCTACGTAATTGTTGTAACGATTGGAACTGTTGGTCGGCTGAGTAATCGAGAATACCGAGAGCGATGTGCTGCCCGTCTTGCTGAAATCATCATGTATCCTGAAAATAGCATAGGAGTAGGACGGATCTTCATTCCATCGTGTTTTTGTGCGATCGCATCTTTTCGCTTACCTCCTCATGTCGTATCCGTTACATAAGACTTACCCAAAGCTACCCACAAATGGACATCCCTGGAACTTACTTCCTGCTTCATCCTGGCGGTGTCGGCACTCAACCAGTCCACAAGCTAACACCACCTAACTGGCGGCTATCTCCAAATTAATG
>NZ_JAVJTO010000038.1:0-32678 GCF_040220235.1 Coleofasciculus sp. B1-GNL1-01 | reverse complement strand
GTGGAACGCCATGGGGGTGAGTTGCGCTGTGAGTCGATTACCCGTCAAGGAACGGAATTAGCGAACGCATTACCAAGTTAGGGGCTTCTGAAAAAGTCTTGTTGTGGGGAGAGGGATTTGGGATCACCTCGGGGTACATCGACTCCGCTCGGTAACATGCTCGTTGTGGATTGGTCTATGGGCAATGGTTTCACCCCTCTGTCGAGGTAAAATTTGGTGGTGTTGTCGGCTAATAGTTCAGGATACAAGAGGGGGGTAGTATAAAAACCTTGCACTTGTTGGGTCGAAAAATGGTTTGAAACCCCTACCTGGTCTACCTTACACATTTATACAGCAAGCCCTAGTTAGTGACCTAAGTCGGGGCTGCTGAATAAGTGCTGTGGTGGGGGAGAGCGGGGGAAGCCGGGGGAGCATGTAGAGACGTAGCATGCTACGTCTGGGGAGCAAGGGTTTTGATGAGTTTTATTCTCAGCGAGTTTAGGCTTTGGGCTTGGTTTTTGTCTAATTTCCATCAATAGCTTGACGAATTTTGCTAACGGCTGTTGACAAAATTTCAGCGGCTTGACGAATTTCTGTATCTGTTGTAAATTTGCCTAAACCGATACGCAATGCCCCTTCTATTAAATTATCCGATAACTTTATCGATCGCAGTACATGGGATGGTGTTTCAACCCCCGACGTACAGGCGGAACCGGTGGAGATGGCGAGTTGGGAACGGATTCTAGCAATCACTGCACTATTGGGAATATCAGGAATAGAAATATGCAGATTCCCAGCAAGACGGTGAGTCGTGTCGCCATTAATAACGACGTCGGGAATGCTGTCTTGCAGCAGGGTTTGGAGTTTATCTCTAGAGGATGCGATCGCGGTTTCATCTTCGGTCATTTCTAACTGACGCAGACGACAGGCTTCGCCTAAACCGACAATACCGGGAACATTAAGTGTACCCGATCGCATACCGTTCTGATGACCTCCACCCCAGAGAATTGGTTCTAGGGGATATTTTTTTCGCACCACTAATGCGCCTGAACCTTTGGGTCCATAGAGTTTATGGGCGGAGATGGCTAGATAGGTGATCCCCCAGTCGTGAAAATTGATCGGAATTTTTCCGACGGCTTGGGATGCATCACAGAGGAAGGGGATTCTGTGGGTTTGGGCAATTTGTCCGATATTTTGGATGGGATAAATCGTGCCAATTTCGTTATTGGCTGCCATAACACACAGCAAGGAAATGCCGTTTTTACAGGTGTTTTCCAGATAATCCAAGTCGAGTCTACCTTTGGAGTCAACCTGAAGATTAATGATTTCGGCTAATCCTTTTTTGGCGAGGGTATTGCAGGTGTCTAAAACGGCTTTATGTTCCACTGGGGAGACAGCAAGGCGGGGTATTTTTGAGGTATTACTATGGAATAGTCTAACGAATCCTTGGAGGGCGAGGTTAATGCTTTCAGTTGCGCCAGAGGTGAAGATAATTTCCTTGGCGGATGATCCGATTAAGTTAGCGATATGAGTTGCGGCTTGGGAGACAGCTTGTTCGGCTTCATCTCCATAAGTATGGTCAATGCTGCTAGCGTTACCAAAGGCGGTAGTCATGTAGTGTAGCATTTGGGTTGCCACTCTGGGGTCAGTGGGGGTGGTAGAGTGGTAGTCCAGGTATATGGGGCGGGATTGGCTAGACTGCTGGGATAGGGACATAATTTAATTTGCGATAACTGGGTAGAAGGTTTAATCAGGGTGAATATTAACATCCAAAAAGAAGAATTCAGCTATGCTTATGTTTATGCGATCGCCTCAGCCGCAGGTTACTCGTTCCAGAGAACAACTACGCCCTTAGATCAACTGGGAATTGACTTGATCTTTACAGGGATTGGTGTGCAGGGAATAATGGGGAATCCTCAGCTATACGTTCAACTCAAATGTACTTCAAGAGCAATTCTAGATGAAAATCATCTGAAGTATCCACTCAAAGTTAAGAATTATGAATAACTGAGAGTTTCCCAGCAATATCCACCTCTAATCCTCGTGGTTGTTGTAGTACCTGATAACATTAATGACTGGTTATATCAATCAGAAGATAAGCTCTGTCTCAAACGTTGTGGTTACTGGATATCCCTAGCTGGAGAAGCATCGACAGAGAATCAGGAAACCGTAACTGTATCTATTCCTAGAGTAAATAGATTTACGGTGAATGCCCTAACAAGTCTTATGGAATGTATCGCCAGAGGAGAAGCTCTATGAATGTTACCGTAAAGGATATCAATATTCTGCAATCAATCCGACCTCAACAAGTAGCCAACTACTTGCAAAATCACGGCTGGCATAAACAAAACCATTTGCAGGATAAAGCCTCAATTTGGATACAAGAAAATGAGGGAGGAGAGTCGGCAACTATTCTGTTACCCCTAAATCAGGACATACCGGGGTTTCCGGTTTCTATGAGTGTTATTTTGGAAACACTGGAAACAATAGAAAATCGTTCTCAACTTGAGATTATTAGCGAACTTATTGCCACAGCTAATAATATAAAGATTCCGGGATTCGTTAGGCAAATTCATGCTCCTAATGCTGACCAATTAAGCGGAACGATTGTCATTTTTGGTGTAGTATGTGATCAACTTCGGGAAATTAAGATGGAGTTGTTTAACCATGAGTACATTCTTGCTATAAAAGCCTATCAAGAACGGTTTCCTATTTCCTGTACAGGAGATTTAGTTAAAGAAGAGAGCGGCTTTGTGCTGAAAAATATCCATGATTTTGTCCTAGATGAGTCGTGGAAAAACTGAAGTTGAGGGGTTTGCGATCGCAAAGCAGTTGATTCAGTGATTTACCCAGAGTGCTAATGCACGATGGTAGTAACACAGCTAAAATGGTGGAATAGATTTGACGGTTAAATCGGGCGCACGTCGGTGCGCCCCTACAATGCTAATCCTACCTTAAAGGGATGTGAATAATTTGGTCTTGAAATTCATTTTCTTCTGCTGCTAAGGCAATAAAAATTAAATTGTCAATAATTTCTCCAATTTCTGCTCTAGGACGAAGCACAAAGATGCCTGGAATGTGGCGACCTTGAGATAAATGCTCCGTTAAATGTACAGGCATTGAACTACGATTGCTGGTCACTAGGATAAAGTTGTTTCGCTCACACCAAAGTAGAATATCTGGGTCTTTAGTTCCTCTGGGTGGAAGTCCCGGATTGCCGATCATCCAAACCGTTAAATTGGATTGAAGGCGTAGAAGCTGTACCTGATAGAAAGAGGGTAAGTTTTCATCGAGTAAGTATTTAATTTTCATTGAGAGCAACTTTTCCTGGTTCTTGCTCTGCTTTTAATTTCAGCAGTCTGACGACAGCATGGGGAGGATTTTTATCCTGCTCTTGTTCGGATTGTAGGCAATACTCTAACCAGTTGCCTATATAGTTGCTTACTGTTTCTTTATGATGCAGGTAGTAAAGAATCGTAGCATAAACTTGCTCTAGAGTTAACGAGGAATAAGTTTGGGCTATTTCTTCGGCTGTACGGCGGCGATAGATGTATTCGTACAGGATGGTTTCAATTCCAATCCGCGTGCCTTTAATACGAATGTCATCAGTGGTAATGAAGTCTAAGTAGTCTTCTAATTGCATAAGTCAATCTTTTAGCGTGAGCAAGGAAGTAATCCCCCCTAGACTACCATAAATGGAAGTTAGAAATTTTAATAAACAGCAGCATTGCCTTGAGCATCATAAATTAACCAGTTCTTCAGGATTTTCTTGATTTACATCTGTGACTATTGATAATGCCATTGACTAAACCCTTGTCTTACAGCTATAGATATTAAAGGAGTGAGAGTAGATTCATAACCAGATTGGAAAATTTGCGAATTAGGATAAACCCTAAAACTTTTGTCATTAAAGATTGTCAGTTCTTGAATTGAGAATTTGAGAAATATGTTCGCGATCGCATCCTTAAAATTCACCAAATTTTGCTTAAATCCAGCACAAATCCGGATAATACTGGAGCGTCACTTACTGTTGCCGGATTATCCAAACATTCCACCGCCCATTCCACCGCCACTCCTAGACGATAGTGATCCCCTAGACTGAATATTATTTAATTTCCATTCCTAGGTATAGTCTAAATTTTCAGTAAACGTTTTATCTATGCGTCTTTGACTTAACATATCTCGAATAGCTATTGCTGCTTCTTCGATCTGAGAAAAACGTATAGAATATTTTTTTTCTACCCTATTTCTTGAGAAATTAAAGCATACAACTTTTCCGTCATTTGTTGTAATCAATAATCGTTTCCTGTATACATTCTTTTGCTGTTCATTTTTTAATCTTACAGAAGATTTTTCTTGGATTTTTATAGAGACAATACTATCATACATATATTCAGCAATTTCTTCATCGACAGTTTTTCTTCGTATAAAATTATAATAACATTTATAATAACTAAAAAAATTGGCACATAGGAATATAGCTACAAATCCATAGACTCCGTACTTCCTATTTTTTCCATCAAAACTTTTTTCACTTTCAAAATCATCTTGATCTATATATATTTCTTGGCTTTCAGAAGATTCTGTGAAAGAGTTAATGTCACTATCAACAAGAATATTTTCAAAGTTTTTAGTTTTTTCTGTAACACCAATAACTACCCGAACTTCTTCGGTTTTTAAAGCATTAACTTGATCATAGTCATAATCGCTATTAGATATTATCTTTAATTTTTTCATGCCTTCATGAGTAAGGCGTTCTATATCGTCATCCAGCCATTTTTGAACTTGTTTTTCTAACTTTAATAGGTACTCATTTCTACGGCATTTCTCTCGCCAGATTAATTCATCAAGTTTTTGTTGATATTCATCTAACTTTTGTTGACGTACTTGTTCAAGTTCAGTAAGTTCTTGTTCCTCCTGTAACAAGTACGCTTCAAGTTTTTGTTTACGTTCTCTAAGTTTTTGATAATCTCTTCTACGTTCTTGTAAGCGTACCTCAAACTCCTGTAAAGATGCCTCTATTTTGTTTCGTTCTTGATGAATACGCTCCTCAAACTCTTGTTTTAATTTTTGTTGCCGATCTATTTCAACTTTAGCCGAGTTTTCTTTCCAGGTTCGCTGATGCCTTTTATAAATATAATTTATTTTTTTTGAAAAATATACCAATGCGATAATGAGTAAGCCAATAGTTGAAAAGCCATTAAATTTCCAACTCAAAAATAACGAAATAGGAATAACTAATATTAATGTTATAGCTGTTATAATGGGTTTGTCTAGATAATAGTTAATTATATATAAGAAAGCTTGTTTTATATCTGCCAAAACCTGCTTTATTAAATAAATAAGTATTTTTTGTAAAGATAGATTAGGTATTTTTGAGGAATCTCCTGATGAAAATTTTTCTTCAGTATATTTATTTGATGATAACGACAAGAAAGATTCTCTTAAAGAAAAAATTGATTGAATTAAAGAATCAATTTCTTTCTCAACGCATTCTATCTGTTCTTGAGCTGATAATATTTCAGTTCTGACAGATTTTATTGAATTAACAGTATAGCTTGTTAAGGTTTCGTTGGATTGTTGTTCTTGTTTAATTGCCAATAATCTTTCATCAGATTCTATAAGTTCACGAGATAACTCTAATGGACACCCTTTATTTTTCCATCTAAGCAACTCAAAATATTCTCGAATTAGATTTGGATTACGCTTTTTATTTAATTCATTTAAGTAAGTTCATTATTTTGTTCTATTTCTTTTACCAATTTAGACATTTTTGATTCGTTAATGAGCGAACTCAATAATATCTTGGTAGATCTTATTGTTTTTTTTGAATCAAGGAACTGTTGTACTCGAAAATAGTAGTCTTTCCTTTTCATTCTGCCAAACTTAGGTGAGGAAAGTTCTTCAAGGCAGAAAAAACTGTAATGAACAACTAACTCAAGAATCTCAATTTCAGAATCTTTAAAATTTAACTTTTCTCTCCGAGTATTATTTACAGCGTTTAAAAGCCGATTTCTATGAGGACGATTTAAACCTTGTAAACCTAGGTTGTTAGATTTTACTTTGATCCACTCAAGGAGACCACCAAAGCTATCTAGATTTGGTTTTAACTTTGCCTCTTGATCGGATGACTGCAGTCAAATATTAGTAAATGTGATACTATGACCACTGCCACCTTGAATCACTGGTGCTTTATTATCTTTAGAGTAATTTACTTCTCCCCCTGAAACATTCCAAACATTTTCACTTTGAACTTCACCGATCCTAATGATCTCTTGGGCAAGCGTTTGAACCTCTTTGGCAAACGCTTCATCTTCATCAAGAGCTAACTGCAAGTATGCAACAACCCGGTCTAAATCTGGTTTTGAACCGTTCTCTGCTGCATTAAGAGCAGTTTCAGCTCTAACGTTTCCCCGAAACTTGTCCCAGATCTTCTGGCGTAAATGATCTATTTGACTAAGGGTTGCTTCTGTAAATTTCTCAACAGGTTCCTTGGGTTGGAACCAAGGGCGGGAAGACAGCGAGTGGTGCTACGAAGCGATTACCTACCCAGCCTCTGCCATCTCCGGTGGCAGTTGCTCCAAAGAGCAATGGTTCTACCGCCATGTCTCCTAATTGCACTAATCCATCTATGTCAGAGCCTTCCCAAAGCCGTAGTTCATCCAGCCAAAATAACACGAAGCCGCGATCGCACCATTCGATTCCACCCTAACCACCTAACAATGTATCAGGATCAATTCCCGATTCCCGCAATCGCTCCAGCAAAGACTGTAACTGAGCTTCCGCCGCTTCCGCTCGTTGTCTCTCCTGTTCCGCCTCAGTCAAAATCCAATTCTCTTGAGCATCATACCAACGCAACCACAAACGCTCAATTCCGGGTCTTCCGTATTTAGTGTGCTAAATTGTTAGTTTGATTTGCCGGAATATGGGACAGTAATAGCTTTAACCAATTGCGCCAAGGCGAATTGTACACGGGTGCGAACTGCCAAATCTGACTCATCTTTCATCAGTTGCTCAAAATGAGTGATAATCTGTTGCCAATAATCCGGTTGGGTTTCGGCTACCGCCGTGGCTAATCCTTGCAACCCCACCACGGAAGCATAACGCACCACCCATTCAGGATCATGGCAGGTTATCTGTAGAGTTTTCAGCACTCGCCCTTGGGCTAAGGAACTCTCTTCAGGAGATAATTTTGACCATTGTACATTTCCTAAACCCTTCGCCGCCGCACGACGCACGCTTAGAGCAAAGTCTGTTTCAGCCGCATTCAGTAAGGTATCTAAGGCTCTCGGATCAGCAAGTTGGGCTAATGCTCGAATCGCCCAAGCCCTTCCCCCATAGTTATACTCATCAAGCAAATTGAGCAATGGTTCTACCGCCACGTCTCCTAATTGCACTAATCCATCGACGGCGGCGACGGCGGCTCCAGGGTTGTTATAACTGAGGACAGCAATTAAGGTGGGAATCCCTGCTTTTATCTTGGCGTTGGCTAAGGTTCGCACAGCAGCAAGTAAGCGAGGGGAAGAATCGGCTTGTTCAACGGCTTGAATCAGGGTTTGGTCATCTGTCATTCGTCATTTGTCATTTGTCATTTGTCATTGGTTACAAGGCTATAGTAAGTCATCCATGAGCTTCATCACATGGATTGCTCCTTCTGATAACTGAACCGATTCGCTGGCGGAGTTTTTTACTTCATGCTCTAATACCCCTTTGAGAGAAATGAGCTTTAAACTATTTTCCGCTAAGGTTTGAGCGATCGCATCTGCTGCCTTTAAGTAGCCAATCGCCCCTAAATCGGCTAATACAGCCCGTCGTAATTGTAACTTTTTCCCCTTCAGGGCTTGCACCAAGCGATCGCCATAGGCGGGATTCTCGGTTAACTGATACATGGCGCGTGCGGCGGCGTACTGTATTCGTTCTTGATTATGCTCTAGGAAGGGTTCGATTAATGCGATCGCCTCTTTTGCCCCTAAACTGCCTAATGCTTCTATGACAGCATTATAAGGTTGTGCCAAGTGGGGTGATCCGGGTACAGGTTTAGCCGCCTCTATCCCACCCTCTAATAACTGCATTAACTGAGGAACACAAACGGGATCACCTAACATTCCTAACGACTGCGCGGCGGCTTCTCGTACATAAAAATCGGAGCAGTCTAGACAGTTTATCAGTGGCATAACGGCTTTGCGATCGCCCAACTTCCCCAGCGCCCGTGCTGCGTTGCGTTTCAGGGGATATCCCCCCGCCTCGGTACGATCTGCCTCTTCCTCTAGCGCCACAATCAAGGCGTCGATTACGGCGGCGTCTCGAATCCGAAATTTTCCCAGCCACCACGCCGCATAATAGCAAAGACTTAAATCATCCCTTTGCTTGAGGTTCGCCAGTGCTTGTTCTACTGTGAAGGATTCACCACCATTGGTCATTGGTCATTGGTCATTGGTCATTGGTCATTGGTCATTGGTCATTTGTTAGCTTCCCCAGCTTCCCCAGCTTCCCCAGCTTCCCCAGCTTCCCCAGCTTCCCCAGCTTCCCCGTTTCTCCTTAGCTGGTAATCGGTAACAGATAATGAGCATAGTATTTCCCCTTATCCCTTACCGTTTACCAGCCTTCAGTTTACTCCGCCAACTAACTATCAGAATTCACGGGATGAATATTGACAATTGTCCCTCCCATGCGGGTAATGCGGCGCATTTCTTCATTCATGCGATTATAAGGCACTTTAATGAAGACACTGCCGCTTTTGCGAAAGGGGTATTCGTTTTTGTCATTGGTTTCATTTTGACGCAAACCCGTGACTTCATAGGTAAAGAAACGACTCCCTGATGGGCTGTTAGCCGCACTGCTTGCTGCTACTTGACCTAGCATAGTAATCAATTCTCCTTTTGGGTATTTTTAACTATTTTAATTATCAATCATCCAAGTTTCTGATTTAGACCGATAAACAGCTATTTTTATCCGGCTTAATTCTCAACTTGTCTGCTAACTCAACATACCAATGGGACTAGAGTCTCAAGAGTTAGGAGATCAGAAATAATATAGCGATTTCCGCTATTTTCTCTCTAGTCCTAATCTCTCCAGTCCCCAGTCCCATCTGATCCGTTCAGATCGGTTCAATCTGCCTATTTATAGCGGACGTCAACGTCTGCCTTCTTGGACTAAGCTGGTGTGATGCTCGCCACTTTACCCCCTAGACGGTTAATCTGTTGGAGTTTGTTGGATAGTTCTTCATAAGGAACTAAGAAGGCTTTACTGCTGCGACGCACTTTCGGATACCTGGGATTAATAATCCCCGCTACTTCGACACGATAAACTTTGCCTTGTGTGCCATAAGGGACAGGACCTCCCAATGCCTTACTCGGGGTTTCACCCTTTTCAGACTGGCGATATGCCCAGCCTTCATTGGTACCCGATGGTCCAACCACGGCTGACGAAAAATTCTGCGCTAACTCAGTCGCCAAACGCGAATCACTTCCTTCCAACTGAGCGCGATCGCTATTGGCATAACCGCGATAAAGTCGGAACATACGGGTAAACCCAACGGTTTTCTGACCCCGTTGAGTCGCAAAACCGCGATAATACGGGACGATATAATCACCGAAGTTCTCTTGATACTCTTCACTATCAATGTAAGAGTCAATATCAGCGTCGTACCCTTGGGTTTCGTACAAATCTAGGTGGTAAATTACCTCAGACTCATCGTAAGGTGCGCGACCTAATAGGTGCTTGTAATTGAGTTCAATTACACGAGTTTGAAAATTGCCGTAGAAAAACTTGGTTTTATAAAGTTCTGATTTGGCAACACAACGCACAAATTCGCGCACGTTGATATACCCGTTCCGCAACAGTGACTCGGCACTGGTTAGGCGTTCAGACGCCATCACATAGTCATTACCCAACAGTTGACGGTAGACGGCACGAATGACCCCTTGGATATCATATTCAACCCAATCGGGGCGCAATTCTACCGGAGTTGGATTACTATACGCCTCTGTCCCTAATCGGGACGCTGCTGTTGTAATAGCCACTTAAATGTCTCCTAATTAAACGCCAATGTTGAAATCTTTAAGCGGGTATGATGTCTGTCACCTTACCGCCCATCTTATTGATTTGTTGTAACTTTTGGGAAAGCTGTTCGTAAGGGACGTAATATTCCGTCTGACTGCGGCGGATTCGGGTCATGCGTCCGGGTTTGGGGATTTGAATTACCCGCACGATATAAATCTGCTCGCGAGTTCCGCCCCGAGTACCCACGATCGCCTGTCCTTGGGGATCAGCGTAGATCCCAGACGAGGTATTCAGTGCAACTTCCCGCAACAAACGAGAACGATTTCCCGCTGGCTGAGTGCGATCGCTACTGCCTAATCCGCCAAATAGTTGGAAGATCCGGCTATAACCCACGGTTTTCTGATTACGTTGGGTTTCAAATCCAATTGGATAGGGAACAATGGACTCGCCAAAGTTCTCTTGATACTCCATTGAGTCAATGTAGGAGTTGATCTCTGCCTCATACCCCTGTTGATTGTACAAGTCAGTATGATAAGCAATCTCTGACTGATCGTAGGGCGCTCGTCCCAAAAAGTGCTTATAATTCAGTTCGATAAATCGCACTTGTGGGGTGGAGTAGAAAAACTTCTCCCGGTATAGTTCCGATTGACCCAGAGTTCTAATAAAATTGCGAACGCTTATTTCTCCGTGGCGCAGCAGTGATTCGGCACTGGTTAACCGCTCAAACTCCATCAAGTTATCGTTACCGAAGACTTGTAGATAAGCGGCTCGGATCACCAACTGCAAATCATCTTCTGTCCAATTTTGACGCAACTCCACTTTGGGAGACTCAGCAAATGCGGCGATTCCTAACCGCCTTGCTGCCGTTAAACTTGTCATCACAACCCTCCCTGAAAATGAATAAAACGATACCCGGAAACGCAAACAATTGCTAACCCTTTTTGCTAACAACTGCTTGCCTTTCCGGGCAAGGCGATCAATCTAGCTCAGGGCGTTGATCGCATAGTCAAGATAGGAATTGGCTTCAACGGCAGGATCGCCAGACAAGCCATGGTTACCTTTGATGTACTTGAGGGCTTCAATGTACCAGCTAGGAGACAGTTCAAACGTGCTGTTGATTTCATCAATCCCAGCAATCAGGTACTCATCCATCGGACCGGTGCCGCCTGCGACTAAGCAGTAGGTTACCATCCGCAGGTAGTAACCAATGTCACGAGAACACTTGGCTTTTCCTTCGGGAGTAGAAGCATAGTTCGGTCCCTGCATCTGAGTGGTGTAGGGGAACTTTTGGTACACCGCGTTAGCTGCACCGTCGATCAGCATTTGCGCTTTGTCAGTTAAGGCTCTAGCTGCCTGCAAGCTAGCTTGAGCTTGCTTAAACCGACCAAAGGCAATTTGGATTTCGGTGCTGCTTAAGAAACGTCCTTGTGAATCGGCAGCGGCGACTGCTTCTGTCAATGGCGTCTTCATCGTCGAGATATCTCCTTAATCTTTTGCTTACTTTTTCAAACGTTTTGATGAAGTTGAAACTTCAACAGGCAATCTTTGTTTTACCTTGTTTTAGGCAACCGCGTTGGCAGCCATGTCAAAGTAGCTACCGATTTCGGACATTAAAGCGCTGCAATCACCAGGAGTGATATTGTTACGGTCATTCGCCATTGCGATCGCGGCATCCTTCATTTTTTGCACGCCAGCAGCAACAGACGCTCCGGGTACACCCAGCGCTACATAAGTTTCACGCAAACCGTTTAGGCAGCGATCGTTCAGTACACTGGAATCTCCGGCAAAAATTGCGTAGGTAACATAGCGCAGGATGATTTCCATATCCCGCAAGCAAGCCGCCATCCGACGACTGGTGTAGGCGTTACCACCAGGAGCAATTAACTGAGGCTGTTCCGCAAACAAAGCACGAGCCGCGTCAGCAACGATTTTAGACGAGTTGCTGGTGATCCGGTTAACCGAATCCATCCGCTTGTTGCTTTCGGCAACCATTGCATTCAAAGCATCTATCTGAGAGCCGGTCAGCATTTCGCCTCGCGTATCAGCTTGGCTTACCACCTTGGTGAATGCATCAAACATGAACTCAAATCCTCCTTTGCTTGGTTGAGTCTAGGGTTTAAATCTAGACAGGTTAGGTCGAGACAGTGAAACCTTAACACCTCATCGGGTCTGTTCTCACAGATACCCATCACGTTCTAAGAAGGAAAACGTAAACGGAGCGTCAAGAAACCTGAGAAGATTTCCGGCTGATTATGAGAACCCCCCAAATAACGGTTATTTGGTGCTTTGGTTAACATTTACCTGTCATCTTTACCCTTCAGGTTACTTTTATACAATGATGTTGAGTTTTTATTTGTTACAAATTGTTAAGTTTTTAATCCTTGGCGGATCAAACTCGCCAATCCTGAGGATGCCAAAACTGCTCAAGCTAGCATTGCCAGAGGGTTACAGATTTCCGGTTGACGCCAAAACATCATTGCCGAGTTCTGTCTAGGGGTGGAGATCTTCATCCCCTTCTTCATCGCCTTGCTCAGAACTTTGGTAATAATTACTTAAGCAAATATACTTACTAAAGATTGCTGCCTGACTTTTGTGTAACCACAAAACAATTTGGTCTTAACGTCATAAATTCACGATAATCCCCAGCCCCTTAATCCCCTTGTCTATTAAGAAATATGACGTTAAGTGAGATGATGTGCCAGACGGGAATAGAAGGCTCAAGGCGTTGGTAAATTAGAGATTGCCCTTCGGTTTTCGGCGTCGTAGTCTTAACAAAAATAAACTTTAAATCGCTGAATACTTTTCAAAATGTAAACTTTTTAATCAAACGAACCATTCTTAGCCCTTTCTATGAGAAGGTTTGAGCAAAATTATGTACAATGACATGCAACTTAATATTTTTTAACGCTTAAAAATATTCAGCCTATTGTATAAAGAAACAGATGGATTATTTGGGGCAAAACCCAGCTTTCCCTGAAGTCGAGGATTTGCGGATTGTTGTGCAAGCGGTGAAACGGTTGCCAGAGTCACTCTCAAGGTGTCGTATTGGTCAAGTCAATAGTGCAGCCACTTGAGCAATTGAACCACGATGATCCGATAAATTTTCTCAGGGCTGGATTTAACCCAATGCCAGACTCCGGCGAATCTCGCCATCTCGATCAATCGTTCAAACAACGTTTAGCTAGGAGATATTAATTAAAATGCTTGATGCGTTTTCCAAAGTCGTAGAGCAAGCCGATAAAAGTGGAGCCTATCTGAGTGGCGATCAAATCAACGGGCTTTCAGCAATGGTGTCAGAAAGCAATAAGCGTTTAGATACGGTGAACCGTCTCACCAGTAACGCTTCCATGATCGTCGCCAATGCGTACCGAGAATTAGTGGCTGAACGTCCCCAAGTGTTCGCTCCCGGTGGTCCTTGTGACCATCACCGGAACCATGCCGCTTGTATCCGTGACATGGGCTTTATTCTCCGTTATGTCGCCTACTCTATGTTGGCAGGAGATGCCAGCGTGATGAATGACCGTTGTCTGAATGGTCTGAAGGAAACCTACCAAGCCCTAGGAACACCAGGAGATGCTGTAGCATCCGGGATTGGCAAGATGAAAGATGCCGCGATCGCCATTGCCAATGACCCCAATGGCATTACCCAAGGAGATTGCAGCGCTCTGATGTCTGAGTTAGCGAGCTATTTTGATACAGCAGCAGCAGCCGTTGCTTAAGGTCGAGTTTAAACGGCTTTTGGAAAATTAAATCTGACAACTTAACAAGGTCAATCATTTAGGAGAACAACAATACTCATGAAAACCCCAATTACCGAGGCGATTGCTGCCGCTGACGTGCGCGGTTCTTATCCGACTAATACTGAAATGCAAGCCATTTTTGGTCGTTTTAGTCGGGCGAAGGCGGGTCTGGATGCTGCCAAAGCGTTTAGCGATAATGGTGAGGCATGGTCTGAAGCCGCTGCTAATCATGTTTATAAGAAATTCCCCTACACCACTCAAATGGAAGGACCCCAATATGCCTCGACTCCAGAAGGCAAGTCCAAGTGTGTGCGGGATATTAACAACTACTTGCGTGTGATCAGCTACTGCTGCGTAGTCGGTGGAACGGGTCCACTGGATGAATATGTGATTGCTGGCGTTAAAGAATTCAACGCGGCTCTCGGTTTGTCATCCAGTTGGTACGTGGCGGCTCTCGAATTTGTCCGTGAAAATCATGGTTTATCGGGAGATGTTGCAGGTGAAGCGAACATTTACCTCAACTATGCCATCAATGCTTTGAGCTAGAAACCAGTACGGCTACCTGGGAAGTCATGCATTCAGTAGAGATGTTTGAGAACAGATCTACACAAACCACAATCGGGTTTGTAATAGTAGGCTCTCCTTGAGTTCCCTTGTACTAGCCTGTATCGGGTCTGGAGGATAGGCGATAAGCAGTTATTGTCTATCAATCAGACCCGAATCTTGTTTATAGTAGAAGGCGGCAAGGTAGAAGGCTGGTGGGTTTCGACTTCGCTCAACCCACCCTACGGTATATCAAAGGTTTTAGCGCTCCCTAAATGCCCGCTTTTGAGTGTCATTCGATTTAAAATATATATATAAATAAATAAAAAGCGATTTAGATCTCCAAATTTTTGTATATAATGACTACCGCTTCTCCCCCCCAACCCATAAGTTCGGCAGAAACGGCGATCGCAGCCTTAAACGGAGACGATAATCAGTTGCGCTATTATGCCGCGTGGTGGTTGGGTAAGAATAACGTACAGGACTCGTGGACGGTGCTATGTGAAGCTCTCCAAGATGAAGCCTATCGTACTCAAGCAGGTGGATATCCCTTGCGACGTCAGGCGGCGCGAGCATTGGGTGAGTTACAAAATCCCCAAGCTGTACCCGCGTTAATTGCTGCCTTAGATTGTCCGGATCTGAGCCTTCGAGAGGCAACGATTCAGGCTTTAGCCGCGATTGGCGATCACAGAGCTATCTCCCCCTTACTGAATCTGCTAAACGCTGAAGCCGAGCAACCCTATGAAGCTTTGATTGAAGCGTTAGGCACGTTAGAAGTTTGGCAAGCCCGTCCCCAGATTGAACCCTTTTTAACCCATCCGTCGGAACGGGTTCAATGTGCGGCGGCTCGGTATTTATATCTATTGACAAAAGAGCCGCAATATATTGAGCGGATTATCCAGAATTTGGATCATCCGAATATGTATTTGCGCTGGGCGGCGATGTTTGACCTAGGCGCGATCGGTCATTTAGCCGCAGCGCAGGCGATCATTGAGGCGAAGGTGCCGAATAGTTTAAAGCTGCTGAATATCAAGCGAATGTTAGAAGCCATTTTAGAAAGTGATCCAGAAGCCGAATCAAACCAGCCAGATAAATGTCAGTTTCTGATGGACACCATTGATCAGTTGTTAATTCAGCTATAGCAGGGGAGATGAGGGAGATGGGGGAGATGGGGGAGATGGGGAAGATGAGGGAAATTGTGTAGGGGCGGGTTTCACTACTATCTTTTGAAATGGTGCGTTACGCTACCCTACCCTACCCTTCGGGAACGCTTCGCGAACGGGAACGCTGCGCGAACGGGAACGCTTCGCGAACGCTAACGCACCCTACACCCGCCCCGACTTGACCAATGACCAATGACCAATGACCAATGACCAATGACCAATGACAAATAACAACGGACAAAAATTACAACAAGCGGTTACGCCTAACGAAGCCGTAGAAGCGATTCAGGCGTTAGTCGATCACCCGCAGCGTGCTAGCGATGATGTAATCACAGCCTTAATTGGGGCATTAAGTCATCATCATCCGGCTGTTCCAGCCGCCGCCGTAGATGGGTTAGTGAAATTGGGGTCAGCTAGCGTTAATCCTTTAATTGCCGCTTTTGAAGCCTCTGGTGACCAAGCGGTGCAAGCCCACATCATTCAGGCGTTAGCACGAATTGGTGATCCAAAAGCGCTAAGTTTGTTAGAGGACGTTATCGGCACATCCGTCGCCAATCACTGTCAAGGAAATGTTCGGCGCGTCGCGGCACGCGGCTTAGGACGGATTGGCAGTTTAGCCAAGGATACAGCCATTATTCGTCAAGCCATAGATAAATTAACCTGGGCATTACTGACACCAGAGGATTGGGCGTTGCGTTATGCTGCGATCGCGTCCTTACAAGATATTGCCCAACCAGAAGTTATACCTCCCTTACAGCAGGCGTTGACACAAGAGTCAGATCGGGTGGTACAAGCACGGCTCAATCGCGCGATCACCCAGTTAGTTTAGTTCAATATTACAGTGTTGATCGGGGACGTGAGAGGTTTTATTGTTGCCTGATGATGGCTATATAGGTGGGATGTTTGATACGATACGTTTCGCGATTTTCCACCTTTTCCAGAAAGTCAAGTCCTCGATCAAAAATAACCTTGTACTTCTGCTGATCATGTCCCTGGATTTCTAATTCTCGTGCATGGGGAAAGTCAGAGCGTCGATGGCGGGGTTGAACTGTAACTTTAGGTTGAATTTCTATCGCCTTCAGTCCAATCAGCGCTGCTTCTAATTCAGCTTTGAGTTCAGAAGCCGGTGGAGATTGTGACGTTTCCAACGTTAAAATCGTTACCTGAGAATTAGCCGAGAGTCCCTCCCCTTGCAAGAGTTCAGCCAGGAAGTTTGCCCTTTGACCATTCAAGTAGCGATCGCGATAGAATACCTGCTTCACCTGACTTGCCAAAATACCGTCTATTCCCAGTTTCTGTCGCAGTTGTGGCAAACTCAGTTCACCCCAGCTAGGTTCTGGGAAGACGACAATGGTATCTGGATCTGCCAATTCTGAAGCTGGGACAAGTCTAGCTTGCGATCGCAGCGTTTGTAATCGACTCTCGACTGTCTCGACGCCTTCAGCGCTTTGGGTTTGAAACCATTCTACTGTGTCCTGATCAGAGCGCTGGTGAAGTTTGAGTGCAATCCGATGCGGCTGCTGAGTGCTGAAACACAAAATCGGTAAAGCCTCGTAGGATGACTCGTACAGCTTGAGTAAACCTTGGTCTATCCACTGATACAAGCGCTTGCGTATAGCGCGATTTGCATCTGAATTCGGTTTTGGTAGTTGATTGACCACTAACTCTAAAGCTGTGCTACTGTCGTGCATGGAGTTGA
Organism: Coleofasciculus sp. B1-GNL1-01; assembly: GCF_040220235.1. NCBI lineage: Bacteria > Bacillati > Cyanobacteriota > Cyanophyceae > Coleofasciculales > Coleofasciculaceae > Coleofasciculus > Coleofasciculus sp. B1-GNL1-01. Next base: position 15,552 of record NZ_JAVJTO010000038.1, on the reverse strand, counting down.
CAGCATCCGCTAACAATCCTAACCACGGCATCGGCGAACCCCGATCCAAACCTAACCCATCATTGAGCTGTGGTAGATAAAGCAGGCTAGCCGAACCAGCCATGCGGCAAAGACGGCGAAGACGATCAGCCATTTTGGTTAAGCTGATGCGACTGGCATGGGGGGCAAAAACCTGAAGTTCCTGATCAGGTTTCACTTGCTCGACTAAAGGCTTGAGAAAGTCTGCCACAATATGACGGTTCAACTCAGCGTGAAACATTTGGTTGGAATAAGTCCTGAGACAGTCATAACAGCTACTGTCACAGCTACAAGACTCAACCAGTTCATCGGCTTTTTGCAGCATATCCTGAAACTCTTGTGCAATCCGCTTACTATATCCGGCTCCCCCTGGAACATTATCATAGATAACAATCTCAGCCAAACCGCTCCCTCCTTCTGTTGGCTTGAAGAGTCCGTCAAGCTCACTACGCGGAACATCAATGACTTGGGCAGCAGCAGCCAGAAGCGCATAAGTCAGTGAATGCCAAAAGCCTATGCCTGTAACAGTCTCAGTGGAATTTTCTGCGATGGATGATGAAATAACGCGACTGTCACCAAAATGAATGACGGGTTCATATAGTAAACGGTTACCAATCAGAGCAGGAGCAAAGCGAATTTTGAGCAAATCACTGCGAAATTCATGACCTAAATGCAGTAAACTGTAGGACTTACCCGAACAAGGTTTTCCAGTAATGGGATGGCTATGAGGGATTTGAGAGGATGAAGTGCTGGTTGTTTTCGATTGGCGACGACTCTTCTTACTGGTAGCTGAACGCTGACGCTCTTGTAATTGAGTACTCAGGTCGCAACCGCAGCTTTTACAAATAGCAAATCCTCGGTTCTTAAAACCACGTCCGTTCACTAAAGGACCTTGGTTAGCTAGGAAGAATAGCCCTCCTTGACTGAAAGTGAGTTGATACCAATGAGGTTGCCCAAGCGATTCTGGATTATCTCCCTCCTGAGCCAAGAAAACCTGTGAAGTTGGTTGACGCAACGGTTTAGTATAGGGCGTAACTTTTGGTTGTTGGCTCCAATCTGTTGTGAACGTTTTGGGTACTACGTACTCTCTCATTTTCTGTTCTGAGGGAGTCTGGGGTGAGGACTTACATTCTGGACATTCGGTAAAGGGTTCTTTTTCCTGTTTTGACTTATCGAAATAATTACAGTTTTGGCAAACCCAGTAATACTGGTGTTCTAGATTTTCCGGTCTAAGCACACCAATACTATGGTGAACTCGGTCATCGACGACAACATCTTGACCTGGGGCATATTCGCCCAACGCCAAACGACGATCGCGTTCTAGTCGGTGTCTGCCTTGAGAGGATTTGTACTTGTTACTCTGACCTGTGAGTAAGCGTACCACATCAATCGGGAAGCCGTAGATGGGAAGGATGCTAGCTTGAGCCAGTTCATCGTGAAGCCGACGTTTGGCAACTTTCTCGAGTTCTTCTTCGATCCGATCTCGCTTATACTCCATTTCCCGACGCAGTTTTCGATCTTTAGTCGCACGGATATCGGTGTCTAGTTCTGCCAAAACTTCTGCGAGTTGATTCCAATCCTGTAGCTGACTCTGCTCAAAGTCACTTAAATCCTTGCCAAATTTCGCCAAAATTTCGGGTGCGGCTTGGTGATTACCTAGATGCTGCAACCACTGTCCCGTTAGTTCCTGAGCGGTTTGGGAATTTAACCATTCTCGTAGTTCAATAATCAGTGCATTCGGGGGGAGATTAGAGTCTTGAACTGGGGTAAAATCCTCACAGGAAAAACCCAGGAATTCCGCCATCTGGATGTTTTCTGCCCCTGTTCCCCGTCGCTCTCGCAGAAATGTTGCTAATAATTCGGCTCGTATGTGACGTTGTTGGATGTGAAAATTTTGGGGATTGAGCTTGGGGATCTGATTTTTGCCAGCAATGAGTTGGGTGGGTTGGTCAAAGTAGAAGCGGTCATGGGGGCGACGCTGTCCGTACATTAAAGTGACAGCAACCCCATCAGTGCGTCGTCCAGCTCGTCCCACCCGTTGCTGATAATTGCTAACATGGGGCGGGAAATTGCGTAGAGCGACGGCTTGTAGTTCGCCAATATCCACCCCCATCTCCAGAGTGGTCGAACTACTCAACAGATTAATTTTGCCTTGGCGGAAGCGATTTTCTCGTTTTTCCAGTTCGACGACACTAAGTTGAGCGGTGTGTTCTTGCGATCGCAGGGGTGTGATGGATCGCTGCCGAATTAAGTAGCGATAGTGATCCGCTTCTTGTTGAGGATTTGGCTTTGGGTCAATGATTAGCGGTTGCAGTGAACCCTCGCATCTGTAGGCAGGGCAATGCTTAAACCCTAGTTTTGTTGTCTCGAAAATTTCCCCTAAATCTGGAATGTGAAAACGCTGTTGGCAACTACGGCATTGATACCAATGGCGGTCAGTGGCGACGATATTCAGGAGTTCCCAGTTCAGTTGATGTCCTCCTTTAGCACACTTAGTCAGCCAGCCACTACTGACAAGCTGTTGATACAGCCAAGTCATGTCTTCGCGACGTATAGACTCACCCAAAATCTGCCGATAGTAAGTAACCAGATGGTTTTGGCGCTTGGTGGGTTCTCCCGTTTTGTCATTGGTGCGCCACAGAAAAGACACGACATCCTTTTCACCCTTGTCTTTTTGTAGCTTTAACCGAGTACGTGATCGCCCTTGAGCATCTAATGCTCCCGGTCGCACGTCTTCTACACCCCCTGTTTCTGGGAAGTAATCAGACGCTCCTTGCAGGTCAATAATACCTGCTTGACGCATAATATTAGTTAAGCCTCGTAAGCATATTTTGGCTTCCAGAGGAGAAATTTGAAATCGCTGGGCTACGGCTTCAGGTAAACGTCGATCTTGAATGTCGATGTGACACGAGAGTAGTCCTAAAGCCTCCAGAGAAAAACGACGAGCCGAAGGCAGACCAAATTCTCGCAGCAACAGCTCCTTGGCTCGTTTCTGAGCGCGATCGCGGCAGTCTCTGGGGTTCTTGCTGCGATTTTCCTCAATCAGTTCATCGGGGTCATTGGCGACGTAGCTGAGGTGGTGTAGTTCTGAGCGACGATCAGGATGAGGCAGAGAAATGTCCAAAAACTTTCTAGTTAACTGGTCTTCAACTTGCTTAACAGATGCCGTGTTGGTTTCATCCTTAACATCTTGGAATGCTTGCCACACCATCTGACGGTATAGTGTCTCTGTATGGGTTCGTTGAAAGTCAGAAGCAAAGAAAGCGGCATCCTGACGACCATCTGAGAAGGTCAGTAACTTGCGTTTAGTCGGTTGTTCTGAACGCCAGTTGGGTTCTGAATCCGGCAGTAACTCGAACAAGCTATCAAGCATGACCTCCAATGGGGCATCCGTATAGGAAACAAAGCGTCCCAACGATGGAGATTTGCTATCTCTGGCACCACAAGCAGGACATCGTGATAAATATCCTCCAGCCCAAGATGGCGGGATATCTGCTTTTTTCGTCTGGGAAGGAACGGGCGGGATATGCCATTTGAGAGCAACTTCGCCTTTTGATGTCGTAGCCGTTACGGCTTCTGGCATAGCTATACCTTCCCACCCTGATCGATCCGTTTTGTGACGAATCATGAAAGTTCCTTCAAGTTGAGCAAACGTATCATCGTCTTCGGGAACTTCGATGGCTTCATCTTCAGTTACGCTGTCTAATGCTCCCACGGTTAAGGTATAGACTTGTTTACTGTTGGTAATTGCTTCTAAAGAACGGGGAAGGGGTTGTAATAGACCTACTCCTCGACTCTTGGGAGCTAGACAGGCAAGGCTATAAGCTTGTCCGCACTTACGACAACTTGCCAGTTCCAATACTGGAGATTGACAGGTTTCGTGTTCGCAAGTACTTTTCTCACTCAGGTATAGTTGTCCATAACGATGGGGACGTCCTGCATAGTTGGGGTGGCGTACAGCTCCTGGACACTGAGGATTGGTGCAAGCATAAAGCCCTTCAATACTGCGAAACAGCAAGTGCAATCTAACCGGAAGTAGGGGTAAATCATCAAGATGTTGGCGGGCTAGGGTTCCTAGCTGCACCAAATAAGCTAATGCCCGTTCTAGCGGTTGTTCTACTCCAGGGTCAAGACTACCATCCAAGGTTTTTGGCAGTTCTATTCCCCACAGTTGCTCAGAACGAGCGATTACGTGCCACGGTTGGGGTTTCTGACGCAGACTATTAATCAGTCGATGAAATAGGGGATGTTGCTTAAGCGCTTCCCAGAGAAAGGCACGAACTTGATTTTCGGGTTGTTCGATATCTGCAACTTTATTTCCAGCCCTCTGTAATTGCTCAACTGGAACAAAATAACTTAATTCATTCCACCATTCCTCTATAGGAGCATTCAGTGAGGGGAGTTTTAAGGCTTGAATATATTCCCACAGGGGTTCTCCTTGTAATTCATCCGGTAGAGGATAAGGATGTCCGAGACGCTGAGTTGCCTCAACGCGATCGCCCCGCACTACGACTGGATTAAAGGATTCGCCAAATAATTCTTCGGCAAACTTGATAACGGCGGAATCGACGGATTTGTCTCCTAAACTGGCACTCGTGGCAATACAGCGAAGTTTACCCTTGGTTTCGATGCCGACTGCTGCCTTAAGTCGTTTAAGCAGCATCGAAACTTCTGTTCCCGTAGAGCCATCGTAGGTATGAGCTTCGTCCACCACTAGAAGTTGGAATCTATCTCTGGATGCTTCAAAAATACAGGTTCGCTCTTTCGGGCGAATCAACATATGTTCTAGCATTGAGTAGTTGGTTAGCAGAATTTGGGGTGGGTTTTCCCAAATTTCTTCCCTAGAAATAGCTTGAATGTCTTGGATTTTTCGGATGGCTTCTTGAACTAAAGATTCCGGTCGGTTAAAATCAGGCGATTGTAGATCCTCGGCTGTAAATAGTTTCCGCAGTTCCTGGGGATCGTAGGCTTCAAGCTCCTCTTTTAAGGCTTGCCGTGCCTTCTGAGGATCACGTTCAGTTCGACTTGTATAGAAGCCAAAGCGAATCAGAGGCTGCTGTTGTTGACAAAGCAACTGTCGCAAACGCTTAACTTGGTCATTGACCAGAGCATTCATGGGATACAGGATCAGAACTCGCACCCCTGGATTAGACCTGAGCGAGGTGGCTCCTTCCTGAAGCAGTCGATTCATTATCGGGATGAGAAAACATTCTGTTTTACCCGATCCTGTTCCCGTCGCAACGACGATATTTTGCTGTTGCTCAACTACCGCTCTCACCGCCTGCTCTTGATGTTTGTAGAGCGGACGTTGAGCTGGTGTAAACAAGTGTTTCACATCTGGATGTAGGACACCCAGTTTGACTAATTCTGAAACGCTTTTGGTCGTTTGATAGGGCTGCGAACCTTCTAAGTAGGGATACTGCCAAATAGTTCCGGGTTGTTTAAGCTGCTCTTCGAGTCCGTAACGCAGATGCGGGTCTCGCAGGGGATAAGCAGTGAGCAAGTAACGAATGAAGTCTTGGCGGGGCTGTTCCACCGCAGCAATGGGGTCAAGGTAATGACTCATACCAAAATACATCCCAAGCGTTCAAAGGCTTTCTTGACCAGGGGGTAGTTCGTTGATTGAAACGATCGAGTTCTATACCGTTGGGTATCCGGTTCCGAAAGACACCAGAGCCATCGAGCATAAGTCCCTGGTAGAATCACGCCAGCCAGATTGAGTCTCCCCTGAGGTTCATCCCATTGAATTTTCAGGGGACATCCCGCCTCCCTGTCTTGGTAGAACATCGCCAAGATAGCTACATCCGGTTCTAACTCATAGAAAGCGCGATCGGCAAACCAGAGATAGTCTCCTGTGGGAAGCTGTAGCAAGGTCTGATCGGACAATTTCTGGTAACTTGCGGGTAGCCAACGCTCTTTCTGAGACCTGTCGGGTTGAGGGACATAGTGGCAAATCATCCCGCCGTCAGTAAAGGGGTTGACGAACCAGGGAGAGCGCAAAACCGCTGGCGAGGGCGGGCGAGGTAAGGGTAATTGTTCAATGCTATCAGCAACCGTTAATAAGCGAATCCCAACTTGCTGTAGGCGGTTGCGAATGCGGTTAAAGCCATGTACCTTCGGGCGAATGCGTAATTCATCTTCCCGTTGCTCGGTTTTCAGGGCTTGGTGAGCCAACGCTAGATAAGCGCGATCGCCTCGAAAGAGCAACCCATTCACATTATCTCGCGCCAAAGCTAAGACCGTGGGAGGAGCCATACTGTAACGATTTCTGCTCCCAGCTAAGACCTCACCTTGGGCTTGTAACTCCCTCAACTCCTCCTGAATCTTCTGGGTTAACCCCTCTGACGACTGGTTCGGGGAGAGACGCGATCGCAACAGGGACACAAGCTGCTGTTTGGTTAACGTTGTCGGTATGGTTGGATTACCCGGTTTTCGGTGATTACTCAGCAATCGGGTAATCGGATCAAAATCCATTATCTGGCTCCCAACATACGATTGACATGGGCGGAGGGTAAGGGTTTCGGTTCGATTCGCTGACAGGATTCAATGCTTTGAATAGGGGTTCGTACTGCTTTGAAATTAGCCAAATTTAGTAAAACGATATCTTCGTACACGGAATCATCAGGGGTTTCCACGGCTAAAATCAGGTCTTGCAGTTTATTTTGTTCAATCACCGCATTCAGACATCTCAAAAATAAATCACGTTTCTTGTGGCGAACATTAACCAAGTACCACGTTCCGCTAACAGGCGGCGGTGCTGACGGCTTCGGTTCTACAGGCGGCGGTGAGTCGGGCGGCTGGATAGGTTGTACTGGTGGTAATTCCAAAACGTTTAACAGTCCTTTAAGCTTGCTAACTAAGGCATCGGGATTTAACCATTCAGGGAAATTATAGCGGTGTTCTTCTAAGCTAGCAATTCCGGCTTGTATCTGCTGGATATCGAAATCTGGATTCAGTTTTTTGACCGCCTCGATAAAGTTTGGCGTCGGTTCCTGATCCAGAATCGTATAGCAGTAATTTTCCATCGCCTCATTCTCATTCGTGTCTTCCGGTAGATCGTATTGATTGCTTCCACACCACCATCCCAGAGTCTGGGGTAACTGCTGAGAACTCAAAAGCTGAATATAATAAATTCCTGTTGGTAGTTCTAACGGAACTTTAATTATTCCTGTCGGTTCGGTTCCTAAAGGAATTTTAATTTCTCTCGGCTTTGTGTCAGGTAAGAGTAAATTCCAACACGACAAGGTATACAAATCCCCTGAGCGCAATCCCGAAAGTTGAATCCCTTGATTCCCCCACGTCCAACTCACCTCTTGCTGGGAGCTATCCATTTCCAGCAATCGCTGCGGTTCTAACCCCAATCGTTGATAGTCCAGCGCATACCAGTTCGATTCGGGGAGTAATTCATGTAAAGTGGGCAAATCAATGGTTAAAGAGCCTGACGCATCGGCTTGTAAATGATAGGGAATTTTATCCTCTCGATTAGACAGAAATAAAACAACCTCCTCTAACGTCCATAACCCCTCAATTGTAATTGTTTCCGCCCAAAACTTTTCTGGTGCATCATGCTTAATCGGCAAATCCGTTTCAGTCAACCCAGAACGACTGCGAATCTTGAGTTTATTCAACTCAGGAACCTGATCTACCTGATAATTCGATTGCACCTCAAACCGATAGAACCAGCGTTGAGTCTCAAACCAGAAACTAGCTTCGTAGCTACCTGGTTCAGTAATCCACTGGTTTAGAGGAATAGCCACCCAGCGATTATTAGGATACAGAGTTTCAATGGTTCGCGCAATAATAAATTTCTCTGTAATATTTTCGATTAGCACATTGAGAGTTAGGGGTTGCTCCAGAGGAGGATACCAAAACGTAGGTACTTCTATATAAATCGCCTTTTTCCCTTTCAACTTTAGCCCTCGCAAGACGGGCTTTTCCGCTTTCGCTAACCTCCAGCGAATCAGTTGGGATTGCTCCGTTTCCGCTACCGTTAATACAATAGACGATTCCGGGGCGGTTAGCGCAATTTGTTGACCTCGCCAGCCACGAATACTCGAGGGAATACAGCTATCTAAAACCTCAATTCCATGGGCAAATTGGAGTGATAACTCTTTTGGAGTGAAGCAGATAATCTCTTCGACACCAATAATCGTCGGATTAGGCAGATTTAACGGCAGATGATCGCCTGTCACGGCATCAAATACCAGACAGGGGAAGTCACGGGTAATCCCAGCATAATGCCATTTGAGCAAGGATTTTCGATTGTGGTCTAATAGTTGACAACTCCAATCTTCCGATGCTTGATTGACATCAATTGCCAGTTCGGGAATCTCTAAATCTCCAACTCTGGGAATCGTGTCCTCCCAATTCGCTTCCGGAATTTGACAGTAAGTGTCCCGCAGATCTCGCCATTCTGGTTTCCATAAGGTTTGCTCCGGGAGTATCAGTTGCGTGTTTCCCGTATCAATAACATCTAAACTAAGAACTAGGGGCTGACTACGCCGACGTACCAAACTTCGACTCTGACCCGAACCCGTTTTTGGGGTTAAGACTTGAATCAGAGCGTTCCAATTTCGCAGGAAGAAATTATGGGGTAAGTAATAACTCCCTAACAGATCTTCTCGCTGATGTTCATTCTGCAAAGCCGAGGGAGAAACACCTTGACGTTCTAGTTCTTGGGCAACAATTGCGATACCTTGAAGGAGTTGTCCGGAGATAGGTTCAGTCTCTCCATTCTCAGAATAGCTAGCGTTGAGGAAGTTGATCAATGTACCCCATTGCGGATGGTTTTCCTGGCAAAAATTGAGTAGCGCTGGGGACAGATCTGCCGCTGGGGTGTGAGCCAGTTCCCACCAACCATAATCGTCAGCAATTTCCTGAACCAGTTGGGCAAAGTGACCCAAGTTTTGTTCAGGAACGCCACTTTGTAACCATAAGGTGGAAACATATTTGTATCCGCCAGTCGCCCGGACTAAACCGAGTAAATTAATCCCTTCATCGACAACTTGACGCAGGGTATTTTCTACCCCTTGATTGTGATGAATTTCTAACCGCTCACAGAAGCCTTGCCAAAACCGTTCGCTGGAATAGTAATAGGCATATTCGGAGAGAGCAAAGGTGAGAACTTTGAGCCAATTTTGCTCCAACTCGTAAAATTCGTCATGCAGCGAATTGTAAGTTACTCGGTCAAGTTGCCGCAAGTTTTGACCCACGATATCGAGCAATTGATCGCTAGCCGTGCGTTCGATGCGAATGCTACCCATAAATCTCTGTCCAGTCGGGCGATCGCGATGAGACCAATGCGGTAATATTTGCTCTTCCCAGAGGTGTTTTGTGTATTTAGCATTCATGAAATCAACGTCAATATCCGTTATTTGCCCCTGGGATGTTCGGCTTGATATAGAGGGTGACGCGGTTGATTTTTGTGCTTTTTTAGGGATATCAACAGAGATAGGTTTGTCTGGATTTGGCTGCGGGGGAATCTCAAGTTGTCGCCGTTGTTCGGTTAACTGCTCTTTTTGTGACGCCAGTGCTGCTAATTCTTGAGTCAGTTGCGCTTTAATCTGCTGTTGACTAGAGATTTCCGTTTGTAAGGCATTCAGGCTATTTTCTGCATCCTGTTGCTGATCAATAACGGTTGTCAAAGACTGATTGAGCTGAGTTCGTTCCTGCTCTAACGTATCAATTTGGCTCTCTAAATTCGAGATGTAGATTTCTAACTGATGTCTCTGCTGTTCCAGATCTGCCAACTCTTGACTCAGTTGTGACGTTTGAGTTTCTTGTGCCGCAATTTGGTCTTGGAGTTGATTGAGTTGTATCTGGTATAAATTGAGATTTTCTTGGGCTTGTTGTTCTTGAGCAGCAATTCTCGCCAGGGATTGATTTAAATCGGTTTCCTGGTGTTGAAGCTTGCCAATTTGATGATGCAGGCGTTGTCTTTCTTGCTCAAGGTGTTGGTTTTGAGCTGTCAACTCCGCCTGTTCTTGGAGTTGAATCTCTTGGGCGGCGATTTGGTCTTGGAGTTGAGCTAACGTTGACGTTAATTGATGCTGCTGTTGCTCCAATTCCCGCCGTTCTTGCTCAATATCTGCCTGTCGTTTGGCTTCCTCAGCCACCTGAGTTTGCAATTGATTAAATTCATCATTTAGAGAGGCGATATTCGCTTCTACACGCTGTTTTTCAGCCGCAATTGCGCTGAGGGAATAATTCAGTGTCGTTTCTTGATCCTGTCGCGCTTGGAGTTGGGTGTGAAGTTGCGCCGAGTCTTGTTCGAGTTCCTGTTTTTGACGTGTCAGACTTGCGATCGCTCGCTCTAACTCTTGTTTGTGGCGTTGCTGAGTTGCCACTTGGGTTTGTAGCTGCTCTAATTCAGTTTGCCCAGTATTGAGACTGGCGTCTACCTGTTGTTTTTCTGTGGTTGCAGTAGCGATAGACTGATCAAGGGTTTGAGTTTGATTCTGTAGCTGAGATAAAGATTGATTAAGCTGGTGTTCGCGTTGTTCAAGTTCCGCAACTTGTGCTTGCAGCCCAGATAAAGTATCACAAACCTGTCGCTTACGTCGATATTCAACAACAGCAACTCCCGTAGCCGTAGCTGGGAGTGTAATCAGTCCCGTTAACGCGGCGCGTTTGATATCTCTTTCGACTGAAAAACTCAGCCCAAAACCCACCCCAAAGCTAAGCGCACCCAGAATTAACCCGTTTTTATTCATGCAGATCGTAACTCCCTCGCGGTGATCAGGGAACAGGAACGAATCGTCCTTAGATTCGATTTTAATCATTCCCCTATTCGTTGTCTATCGCTATAGCTAGCAAATTTTTATTTATCCTGGTGATTGTCTCTTCGAGGCTAACCGAACGGGTGCGGTATCGGACAGGGTAGAATCGCGGATTCTCAATCAGCACAATAGCTGAGGTGATCAGGTTGTGGAAATGCTAAATGCGATCGCGTCACGCTAAACTGTCAAGCCTGAAGGGGCGGGTAGCTACTTGAGATATCGTTAGGGTGTGGGGTGTAGGAAACAATTGAATCCCTGTGTTAATTCTTTTAATCAGGAACAGGGAATAGGGAACAAATGACAAATGACAAATAACAAGGTTCAGCCCAACCAAATAACGTTACATCCGAGCTAAGGCAGTTATTTTAGCCAGTTTACTCTGATCTAAACCGCTCAAATCTTCCAGCTTTAGCCACTCTTCTTTGACTAACCGAGCGAAAAGAAACAAGAGAGCAGAATAGTCATAGTCGTACTTGCCATCAATATCGTATCGCCTTGCACTCAAAAAATCGTGCAGACGCCAAACCGCATCAAGTTCAGTAATTCCACTGGCGTATTCCCGCACCTGTGTAATCAAAGCATTCGTTTCTCGTTGATAGGCTTTCTCAAAAGCATCTTTGGCAATTTGCTGCTCCACTTCAGACCAAATAGTTTCGTTTACTTGCATTATTCAGTACACTGAACACTCCCAACCCGGAGGAGTAGGGAGTGTTCACTCGATCATTTACAACATGTTACATTTTACTCCTACTCAGGATGGCTTTAGCGAGCCAAGTTGAGTAACTCTTTCGGCGAGGCTAATAAATCAATTGCCACAAAGTAGATTTTGTTCTCAGGATTGATCAAGAATCGCCACGCCATATTCATTCCTACTCCAGCACCGAACCAAGGCGTTTGCACTTTCCCTGTGACTTTGATCTGAGTATACCCCTCTTCTGCCGGTTCAGAAACACCTCGTTCTGGCAACAGTTTCAGATTTTGGCATTCTTCCCGGAAAAAGCGGTAGACAGCATCTTTACCAATGATCGGTCGTTGGAACGGAGGTTGCAGCGCTCCATCCTCAGTGAACAGTTTGATCAGGGCGTCGAAGTCATTAGCATTCATGTAATTCATGTAGCTTAACACCGTCTGGTTGCTAACCCCTTCAATCGTCACCGACGTCCGTTGAGACATGTCCTTAGGCGGAACAATCGGCTCAGTCACCTTGTTGTAGCTATCCAGTTTACTCGGATCAAACCCCATATCCACAACCGCATTCCGCAGCACCGTAATTTGCTGTCCCGGATCGAGGTTGCGAATGGCTTGTAGCACGGCAGATGCGTTGGCGGATAAGCGATAGCCTTCTGGAATGGGCGCGACTGTTCCCTGTTCCATCCATTGTCCGAGCTGATACCAAAAGCCCAGCTTGATATTGGGTGTCCAACTGGCATAAGTGCGGCTAATCGGCTTATCGGCACGGTTTGCCAAGTCACACATGACTTGGGTTTGTTCCTGGAAGGACATTTGCTTGATTTGATTCAAGGTTGCTTCTGCCAACACCATACTGGCAGCTCCTGGCGCAGCAATGGTAATGGTTTTGCCCATTTCCAGGTAAGCAAACCAGATCAATGCCAATTGATCTTCAGCGCTGAGTTGACTGAAACGGGCAATCGTGGCTGGTACAGCATCAGCCGTTAGGGTTTCTGGAAAGATACTACGAGCTGAATCAATGGTAAAAGGCATTCAGGATCTCCTGTTTAGGTAATTATCGAAGAATACTACGTCGGTACTTGCCATGAGCCGTTTTGGACTCTCTGGAGGCAGGCAGAAAATCTATTTACTACAAACAATATTAACAAATCGTGAATAAATGTAAAGATATCTTTTGAGTTTTTGTATCTTTTTTGGCAGTTTTTTTTTAGCAACTAATGCTTATGATTTCCATCAGACTTATCTATCATTCTTGGGAAACTTGTCAAACTGTCTCCATGGAGGTAAGCCTGATGAGGCTTGGTTTCAGCTTGCTTGTTACCCCGTAAGCCGTTAGAATTTATGAAATGTTTGAGCAGCAAGACAAATTGAGTCCGTATTGGGTGGAGAAATCCCAAAGCATTAACGAACCGTTGGTACGTGGCTATGAGTATCTAGAGGCTGTACGTCAGCTAGCACTAGAGCCACGTATGGTGGATATCAGTGATAATCCTCGGGTACGCGATCGCATCTGTACCTGGATTGGCTACAACATTGATACCGTTAACGCTGAACTCAATTCTTGTCTCAATGCCTGTCATGATTGTTTTCATCCAGAATTGCGTCGTCCGATCCAGATAGGGGCAGCGCCATTAGCCCAGGAGTATGGGATTGATGGCTTTTGTAACATTCTCCTCAATCCAGTTACCATCCTCGTTGATGTGGGACGAACAGCACCGCCAGATTGGTTAGGTATCGTTGTGCATGAATATGCCCATGCTCATTTAGGATCTCCCGGTCATGATCGGCGGTTTTTTGAAGTTTTGTCTCATCTTTGCTTAGGACTCGGATTACAACCTCCAGTCTGGCAACCTGATTTAGAACACTATTTGCGAAACTGGCCCCACTGTCGTTCCCTGGCAAATCCCTTGGCGTTCTGGATGGGTTACTTTTAGCAGGAAGGTGACGGGAAGATGGGGGACACCTCGACTTCGCTCGGTGTGTCAGATGGGGAAGCAAAGGACGAATGACCAATGACCAATGACTAATGACCAATGACTAATTTTGTAAGAAGGTTACATAATCTGTTATATAGTTGAAAGTTAAGGTTTGTAAGATTTTCTAAGATTACGGAGATTTAAACGTGGCGCTACCTTTATTAGGCTACACTCCGGTAAGTCAGAATCAGCGTGTCGCTGGTTATGAAGTACCGGGAGATGAGCAACCGAGGATTTATACAACTGAGAACATCCTGTTCGGCACAGACCTGGATGAATTGATCGAAGCGGCATACCGTCAGATCTTCTTCTATGCCTTTGCTTGGGATCGGGAACCGTTCTTGGAATCCCAACTCCGCAATGGTCAACTGACAGTGCGGGATTTTATTCGTGGATTGCTGCTGTCGAAAACCTTCTACAACAGTTTCTACGAGAAAAACAGCAACTATCGCTTTGTTGAACAATGCGTGCAACGGGTATTGGGGCGCGATGTTTACAACGAACGCGAAAAAATTGCTTGGTCTATTGTCGTGGCGACGAAGGGGATCAAGGGCTTCGTTGATCAACTACTCAACAGCGAAGAGTACCTGACCAACTTCGGCTATGATACCGTTCCCTATCAACGGCGTCGTGTATTGCCGGGTCGTCGTCAAGGTGAAAGACCCTTTAACATTAAATCACCCCGCTACGACGGTTACTACCGCGCCAAACTGGGCTTCCCCCAAATTGTTTGGCAGAACGAGGTACGCCGTTTTGTCCCGCAAGACAAGCAGCCTAAAGCGGGTGATCCCACAAACTTTCTGGATATGGCACGGGGAGTTAATGCCCGACCCAATCCGCTTCCCCGCGTATCTGCCCAGAATATCGATTACATGTCCCGTGTACCACGTAAGTAAGGGTTAGGTACTAACGGATGAAGCACGCCGCCGCAGTACGGTTAGGAGTGTGCTAAAGGCTGGGGGGAGTGGGGCAATAACCTCAATCCAGTCCCCAGATTTATTGTCCGTCCTCTGGTCTCCTTGGTTAGGAGAGAGGGGACGGGCAATTGTATTGGGATGCTGTAATCGTAGTCGCCATGCATGAAGGGCTTGTCCAGGGAGATTGACGCCGATATCTCGACCTTTACTATACACGGGATCACCGACAATGGGATGTCCGATATGGGCGGTGTGGACGCGAATTTGATGGGTGCGTCCGGTTTCTAGTTGGAAGTGGATTAGGGTATAGTTACCGAGGCGTTCTTTAATCTGCCAATGAGTAATTGCAGGACGTCCGCCTTTTTCCACAGGAACAACTGCCATTTTTTTGCGATCGCTTGGATGGCGTCCGATGGGTAAGTTAATTGTACCTGTCTCGGTGGCGGGAGAACCATAGACGACGCCAAGATAGTCTCGACGGGCGGTTTTGGCTTTGAGTTGGGCTTGTAGGTGATGGTGGGCGTGGTCTGTTTTGGCGATCGCGATCGCACCCGTGGTATCTTTGTCTAGACGGTGGACGATACCGGGACGTTGAACACCACCAATCCCGGCTAGGTTGGGGCAATGGGCAAGTAGAGCATTGACAAGTGTGCCGTTTTCGTGTCCAGGGGCGGGATGCACGACTAAGTTGGCGGGTTTGTTGACAATCAGAATTTGGTCATCTTCATAGAGGATATCCAGGGGAATCGCTTCCGGTTTTAGGTCTAAGGGTTTGGCGTCGGGGATAGTTAGGTGGATAGAGTCTCCGGGTTGAATGGTGGCTTTTTTGGAGGTGCAGAGGTTATGGTTAAGCTGCACATTGCCCTGTTCAATCAATTTTTGGATACGAGATCGCGACAAATCTGGTAATTGTTGGGCAAGATAGCGATCAAGTCTATCACTGTTTTCTTGGTTGTATAAATTAATTTCTTTCACGCTTGTTTGACTTAGTTGTGTCCTATAGACCCAGATAAACCTTAACCTGTAGGGTGGTTGGACTTTGGACAAAAATAACATATTATGCGTATTATTTACGCAAATAAAACAAGAGACAATAGCTCCTCTAGCTCAGCTCGAAGAAAAGCTCAGAAATACCGGATTTAGAAGGTTACAGACTAAAGCTTAGGAGGCTTT
>NZ_JAVJTO010000037.1:0-14342 GCF_040220235.1 Coleofasciculus sp. B1-GNL1-01 | reverse complement strand
ATTTACGCCCAAGGTTCCTAAGATGTTCGATACATCATTCCCGGTAACCCGACTGAAAATCGTTTCAATCCCGGTTGGATTCGCAAAATAGACGCGCCCCCCCTCGCCCACATTAAATTCTAAGAAACTGTGGAACAAATTCGTATCGCGAATTGCCCCTCCTTCAATCAAATCGGCTGGCAAACCTTTGATATCCACATTCGGTGTAACGATAGACTGTTCAGCCCCTAGAGTGGTATCCGGTTGAATCTGCGCTATTGCAGGTGCAGCGACAAGAGCGATCGCGCCCCATCCTGCTAAAATCAGGCTGAACCCCCATGGTCTATGCCCTAACCCCTGGCTTGCCATATCCGTAGATGGTAGATGATCTTGAAGAAGGGTCTATTATACCTCAACTCAAGTCTAGATCATTTAAACCGAGGGAACAGGGATATAGTAGGGTGGGCAATGCCCACCCGCTTGACGGGCGATTATCTGCTAGGATGAACTCGGCTAAAATTGCTTCTTCTGTATCGTCATCCAACTACTTATGCAACTCGAAGATTATTTTAATTTCCTCGCCCCTAACGACATTCGTCTCAAAGGAACTAGAGTAGGCATAGAAACCATTCTTTATGAGTTCATTCATCGCGCCCGTACTCCAGAAGAAATTGCCCAAACTTATCCATCCCTCACCGTAGAGCAAGTCTATGCGACAATTCTCTATTACCTCCATAATAAAGAAGCTGTCAGTAAATATTTAGCCGACTGGTTAGAGTGGAATCACCAGCAAGTTAAAGCACAACACCTTAACCCATCGCCTACGGCTATTCGGATGCGGAAACTTAGAGCAGAACAAAGAAAGAAAGAAAAAGAAGAATGCTCAAGTATCTCCTAGATGAAAATGTAGACCCTAACTATAAAATTCAACTACTAGGGCTAAACCCCAATTTAATTGTGTGGGCAGTTGGGGAACCGAATACTCCCCCAAGAGGAACATTAGATCCAGAAATATTGCTTTGGTGTGAAGAGTACAATTTCATTCTAGTTACAAATAACCGGACATCTATGCCAGTTCATATCAACGATCATATTTCCCGAAACCATCACATTCCTGGTATTTTCATTCTCAATCCAAACTTGAGTATGGGACAAAATCTGGATGAATTAAGTTTCATTGCTGAAGCCGCCTTTGAAAATGACTATCAAGATCAAATTGTTCACTTGCCCTATACCTATATACTCGGTTCAGAGTAAGGGTGAGGGCGGGTTTTGTTGAAAGGTTATCGGAATATCCCAATGAGGAACAAGTAATTATAGAAATCCCAGATTATACTAAAACTTTAATTCAATTAAACTTAAACATGAGGACAAAGGAACAGGGAACGGGGAACAGTAAGGATTTAACACTTGTTAACATTTCTTAGTAGAGCGGACAGAATTTATGTCTAGGTACTTATAAGCTAAAGCTTACGGGGTAAATCTCCGAACCCGTTTGAACGGGTTTTAGCTTTTAGCCAGAACTTTAGTTCTAGGCTTAAGGAGCTTAACTGATACCTTCGCGCCCTTGCGATAACTTCAGATTAAGGAGGGACAAACCCAGAATAACCAGGAACAGCACTAATCCAATCGCGCAAGCATAACCGATTTCCAAATCCGCAAACGCTTGCTCATACAAATAATAGACCACCGTTTTAGAACTATTGCGGGGTCCCCCTTGGGTCATAATATAAACTTCTTCAAAGACCTTCGTCGCCGAAATCGCCGAAATGACCGCAACTAATGCCAAATAGGGACCCATTAAGGGAACCGTAATATCCCAATGTTTCCCATACCCATCCGCACCATCCAACGCCGCCGCTTCATAAAGTTGGTCAGGAATCGATTGCAAACCTGCCAGATAAATCACCATGTAGTAGCCTAACCCCTTCCACACGGTAACAGCCATAACACTAAAAATCGCCCAATCTGGACTCGTCAACCAGGGAATCCCCTCTTTAAACCCAATCCAACTGAGTATCTGATTAAATAAACCATTTTCCGCATAAAGCCACCGCCACGCAATTCCCGCCACCACCATCGAAACCACCACGGGAGTGTAATACGCCGCTCGAAACCAGCTTATCCCGCGCAGTTTCTGATTGACCAAAATCGCTAATCCTAAGGGGAGTGCGACTAAAATTGGCACAACGCCAATCAGGTATAACACCGTGTTCCCCACCGTTTGCCAAAATACTCGGTCTTTCCCCAAACGTTGCAGATTCGTCAAGCCCACCCATTCAGGCGTTTGGGTCAAATCATAGTCGTATTGCGTAAAACTTAGGTAAAAGGCTTGACAAGCGGGCAAAAATACGGTCAACCCCAAGATAACTAGGGCAGGGAGCAAAAACAGGTACGGCGTAAACTTGGGCGGGATGACAATTGAATCCTTTGACATCTGACATAAAAATTATTAGGGAAAACGAGAAATTAGGGATTATAGTGTAGCCTAGCTAACAGTTTCCTCTTCTTAACCTTAGTGTAATCTTATTAGTTACCTCACCATAACCCAATACGCCCTTATCTAAGCTGGCGATGTGGGTGGTGAGGTATTGGCGTTCTCATCTAGGCAAGTCTAAATGTAAACCTCTGTCTCAATCCTGGATATCTGTGCCAGTAGTGCTAGATGGGAGGTTACTGACATAAGCTGATGCAGTAAGCGATGCGATCGCATACTACAGGCTTAAGTTGATTCGATCTATTTTTCACGGTGCTATCTATCATCAACCCGATTATTGTCTTGGGCGAGGTAAATAACGTTAGGCGATGCCTGAACAGGAGTTGCGTTTAAAGCTTCTACCCCTTGACGCCATCTGTCTTATCCCAACCCGAACGGGGGGAGTTAACCCGGATTGAGGATGAGGGAATTTCCCCACACAATACATTGGAGTGTTATGCAGCCGTGAAACATTTAGAAGTAAGCTACAGCCATTTATTGGAAAAAGATACACAACCCGAACGAAAGACAACCGTACTCGAACTTCTTAGTATCCCGACACATCCACAATCGAGCCGGAAAGGAGACAGTGACACCCTATTGTGGCAAACGCTAGTGCAATCCATTCCCCTACCCTTGGTTATTGCCCGCTTAAGCGATGGTGTTATTCTGTATGCTAACGATCATTACGGCTCGACCTTTGATCCCAGCCAACAGAAGAGTTCCAGAGTCAATCAACCCGTTTGCGATCGCCAAACTCTATCCTTCTATCACGATCCCGCCCAACGACAAAGAATATTAGAGGTTTTACTTAGCCAAGGCTATTTGCGGGATTACGCGGTCAAAATGCCGAGTCACTATGGCAAGCCGATTTGGAGCCTAGTTTCTCTGCAACGGTTAACCGTTAAGCGGGAATCAGCCTTTCTTGCCATTTTCCAGCCAATTACGGACGACTCGCATCACCACGAACCCCTCCAATCCTTACCCCCATCACCCCAATCAACACGCCGCCCGTTAATTACTAATGCCGTGTGTGAACAGGAGGTCAAATTTTGTACCCTAGCCGAAACCATTCCTGCCGCTGTCTTAATCTACACAGGCAATCAGTTAGTCTATGTTAATTCCATAGTCTGTGAGATTACAGGATACAGCCAATCGGAATTATTAACCATGGATTTATGGGACTTACTGCATCCGAGTAGCCACGCCTTCATGCCTAAACCATCCCTAAGTGAAACGGCGCAGAGGGGAGCAAAACGCCGCTATGAGGTGCAAATCCTGACCAAAACCGGTGATAGGCGCTGGCTGGATATGAGTACCCGGATCATTGAGTTTCAAGGAAACCCAGCCATCCTGTTAAGTGCCTTTGATATCAGCAACTACAAGCAAGCTGAAGGGGCTTGGCAAGAAAGTCAGCGCACCCTAGCCACACTGATGGGCAATCTGCCCGGAATGGCATATCGGTGTCGGGCGGATAGTCAATGGACGATGGAGTTTGTCAGTGAGGGCTGTTTTAATCTGCTGCACTACAATCCCTGTGATTTGGTAGAAAATCGGGCATTAGTGTTCAGTGACGTGATTCATCCAGAAGACCGAGAACGGGTAAAGCAGGATGTGCAAGCCGCCGTTACCGAAAAACGACCCTATCAACTCGAATATCGGATTACTACAGCCACAGGGATTCAGAAATGGGTGTGGGAACAAGGATGCGGCATTTTTTCTCGCCACGGAGAATTACAGGCGTTAGAGGGCTTTATTACCGAGATCACCGAACGGAAATGGGCAACAGACGCCCTAGAACTCTTGCAAACCATGACCCAGGCGATTGGTGAAGCCCCAGATTTTCAGTCAGCCTTGCATGTCACCTTGAGCAAAGTGGGACAAGCCACCCATTGGGATTTGGGCGAAGCTTGGGTCAAACGTGCTGACGGGAAGGTTTTAGAATGTTCCACAATTTGGCGCAGAGGAGAGGAACAGCCTTGGAAAGCAGACGGTAAGCAGCAAGGTGGAACGGTAAACGGAAATGATAACAGTTTAGGTCACACCAATAAAGGCGCAGCCTCTCCCTATCCCCCTGTCTTAGCGTCTGAGGTGTCCACCCGGCAAGACTTTTGCCATTACAGTCCCGCCTTTACCTTTGCTTTAGGCTGTGGACTACCCGGACGAGTGTGGGCATCCCGTCGTCCCGAATGGATTCCCGATGTGTCCCGTGCGCCTCATTCCTCCTTCGTGCGCTCCTCTATGGCAAAAGCTTGTGGTCTTAAAGCAGGTTTTGCCGTGCCAATTATGGCTCATAACCAGGTTCTGGCAGTATTAACGTTTTTCCGGTTTGAATCGCAGCAAACGGATTGGCGTTTGGTCAACTTGATGTCTACCGTAGCCGCCCAATTAGGGGTAGCGATTGAGCGCAAACAGGCGGAAGTGGCGTTGCGTTCCTCTGAGGCGGAGTTGCGGGCATTATTTGCAGCGATGACGGATTCTATCTTTGTCTTGGATAGTCAGGGATGTTTCCTGAAAATTGCCCCGACGAATCCTGACCCCGTGTTATTGCCGAAAAACGCCAAAGAATTTGTGGGCAAAACCCTGGATCAGGTTTTTGGCACAACTCAAGCCGATCAGTTCTTGAGGTATATCCAGGAAGCGATCGCCACATCTTCGCGTTTGAATATTGAGTATAGCTTACCCGTAGGCGATCGCGAGGTTTGGTTTGCGGCGACGATTTCCCCCACCTCGGAAAACTCGGTGGTTTGGGTGGCACGGGATATTACCGAACGAAAACAGGCAGAACAGGCGTTGCAACAGGCAGAAGCCAAATATCGCAGTATTTTTGAGAATGCCTTGGAAGGGATTTTCCAATCCACGGCTGATGGGCATTATATCAGCGCCAATCCTGCCCTGGCTCGTTTATACGGCTACTCCTCGCCCCAGGAATTGATGGTGCGACTAACCGATATCGAACATCAGCTTTATGTTGATCCCCAGCGACGGGCGGAGTTTAGTCGGCTATTGCAAGAAAATGATGCGGTAGCTGATTTTGAGTCCCAAGTCTATCGCAAAGATGGCAGCGTAATTTGGATTGCCGAAAATGCCCGTGCGGTTCGGGATATGACCACCGGGGAATTGCTGTATTACGAAGGCACAGTCGAAGATATCACCGAACACAAATTGGCAAAAGACCAACTGCAAACCCGGGCGTTTTACGATACATTGACCGGATTGCCCAATCGGGCGTTATTTATGGATCGCTTAAGTCATACCGTAGAGCGAGCCAAACGTCATCACACCTATCGCTTTGCCCTACTCTTTTTGGATTTAGATCGGTTTAAAGTGGTCAATGATAGTTTAGGGCATTTAGTTGGGGATCAACTGCTGATTGGCATTGCCCGTCGCTTAGAATCCTGTTTGCGGACAGAGGATACAGTGGCTCGATTGGGTGGAGATGAGTTTACCATTCTGCTGGAGGATATTGAAGATATTCACCATGCAACCCGCGTGGCGGAACGAATTCAGCAAGAATTAGCCGCCCCATTTAATTTAGATGGACATGAAGTCTTTACCGGGGCAAGTGTCGGGATCGTTTTAAGTCGGGAGATCCAACAGGAAGACGATATCACCAACTATGATTGTCCTGAAGACTTGTTACGGGATGCTGATACCGCCCTCTATCGGGCAAAAGCATTAGGGCGATCGCGCTATGAGATATTTGACCTGACGATGCACCAAAATGCCCTCAGCGTCTTGCAGTTGGAAACCGAATTGCGGCGGGCGGTGGAAAACCAGGAATTTGAGATTTACTATCAGCCGATAGTCTCCCTCTCGACGCATCAGATTGCTGGGTTTGAAGCACTATTACGTTGGCATCATCCCAGCCGAGGATTAGTGTATCCGAGTGAGTTTATCCCCATGGCAGAGGAAACGGGATTAATTATTCCCATGGGCTGGTGGATGTTGCGCCAAGCCTGTCGTCAGTTAGAACTTTGGCATGATACGGTTCAGGACAGTGAACTTAGTGAAGAATTGGCTCATCAGTTGACGATTTATGTCAATCTTTCCAGCAAACAGTTTTTACAACCGGAACTCCTAGAACACCTAGACAAAATTCTGCACGAGACCCATCTGCATCCGAGTCATTTAAAGTTGGAAATTACCGAAAGCTGCTTACTGGCAGACCCAGAGACCGCCGAAGAACGGCTCAAAGACTTACGCGATCGCCAAATTGGGTTATGTATTGATGATTTTGGTACAGGTTATTCGTCGTTAAGTTATTTGCATCGATTTCCGATTGATACGATTAAGATTGATCAGTCTTTGATTAGTAATATTAGCATCGATGTTCAAGGGCATTGTGAAGCAGGCATGATCAATCGCACCAAAGGATTACCCCTGCAAATTGTCCGCACGATTATCATGTTGGCAGATAGCCTGGGAATGAAAGTCATTGCTGAAGGCGTAGAAACAAAAGAGCAATTAACCCAACTGCGGCTGCTGGATTGTGATTATGCTCAAGGGTATTTATTTCAAGCGCCCTTAGATGCGTTGACAGCCGGAAAACTGCGCGTTGAGCCTCAATGAGATGAAGCGGATTCGGTGGGCGTCCTCAGATGGTGATCTACCCATCCACCAATAGCGCCAAACGATATAGGTTTAATCGCACTGAAAAGCGTGCATTTATCACCGAAACCCTTGATATACCGTAGGGTGGGCATTGCCCACCAGAATACGAGGAGCGTACCATTCGATATAAGTGTATATACCCACCAATAGCGCGATCGCCAAAGGACACAGGTTTCATGGGTATCCACCACCAGTGCGATCGCTGATCCTAAATTTAGAAGCACAGATGAGTTAAGATAACCATGAGGATTATCATCTCCAATGAACTCCTCCAAACCATCCAAACGTCCAAAGGTGGATTACTGGCTGATGTTAAAAGACATTGAAATCACTAATTTTAGAGGCTTTGAAGCAACAAAATTTTCTGGATTTAAGAAGGTTAATTTAATTGGAGGTCAAAACAATGCTGGCAAGACGGCTTTTTTGGAATCAATTTTATTGAATAATTGTCCTAAATCGAAAACTATTATAGAACTGAAGCGGATAAGGAAAGAAGCATCAGACGTCGAGAAAGCTATGCCAGAGCGAGCTTGGAATAGTTTTTTCTTTAATCAAGATAAGCGAACAACGATAAAAATAACTGGAACAAGTATCCAGAATATCAACACTATTGTTGAAATACTGGTTTGTCATTCTATTTCGCTTTTAAAAGAAATTTTGGAAGATGAGGAAGAAGCTAGAAAGTTGATGACTCTGATATCTAAAAATGAACTCATGTCGTCAGTTTTGCAAGTTCGAGTTATCCAAGATAATCAAGAGATATCTAAGTATCCTGTTATAGCAACTTCAGATGGAATTTTGCTCCATGATATACCCGATTATAAAAATCTGCCTATCCTTCCATCTTTTGGAAGACTGTCAAATAAAGATTTAACTGAAGAGTATGACAAAGCTCGTTTAAATGATAAAGATGAGGAAATTATCAAAGCTTTTAAAATATTAGATCCTTCGATTGAAACAGTAGAGAGTTTTTCTATTGGAGAACCAACACTCTACTTAGTCAGGAAGGAGCAGAAAGGACGGTTGCCACTTTCCTTGTTTGGAGATGCGATTAATCGCGTAGCAGCGATCATGCTCAAGCTCATCAATAACGACTATAATTTTTTGTTAATTGATGAAATAGAAAATGGGATTCACTATACTAAACAGGGAGAATTTTGGGAACACTTATTTAAATTAGCTTCTGAATTAGACATACAAATTTTTGCCACAACCCATAGTTTAGAGATGATTAAAGCTTTTACAGCGACAGGCGTCAGTAAATATCCAGATATGGGTGCCTATTTTGAAATTGCCAGAAAGCCTCGCAATCATTCAATTATAGGAATTAATCGTGATCTAGAAACACTAAAATATGCTATAGAACATGGCAAAGGGGTGAGGGGTGAGTAACTTACTTATCGTTGAGAGCAAAAATGATAAGTTGTTCATAGAAGCCTTAATAGATAACTTAAATTATGATATTTCCATAGAGCCTCCCATTTGCATCAATGACTATGAATGTCTGGAAGGATTGAGTCAATCAAAACTAACCAATGCTCTCAAAGCTTTAGCAGCCGATATTCAGAAAAGAGATATACAAAAGGTTGGTATTGTCATAGATATCGATAAATTTTCTGTAGATGAGCGAATTCAATGGGTGAACGAATGTATTAATCAAGCTTTCACGAATAGTGCCAATTTATCACAAATAGGAAAATTCATAGAAATTAGTACGGCTACTGGAGAGGTAATCAAGTTATCCTGCTATTTTACCAATGTAGATGGGAAAGGTGAATTAGAAACTGTCCTAAAAACTATTAAGTCTCAGAATTCTACGTTTGCTGATTGCTTAGACAGTTGGCGGGATTGTTTAAGTCAGGAAAGTAAATCAATCACTGACAAAGAGTTTGACAAGTTTTGGGTTAGTCTCTACATTAGATTTGATACTTGTTCAAAAAAAGAGAAAAAACAAGCGGAAAGAAAATGTAGCATGAAAAACTTTGACTATATCATGAAAGAAAAAGTGGATATTTGGAATTTAGAACACCCTGCACTAGAAGAACTAAAGAAATTTTTAAGAATTTTTACGGACGAGTAGATATAGAGCGACGCTACCAACGCACGCGATCAGCGCGATCGCTCAATTGGGTTAGGGGTAGATAACTTGAGTACAGATTATTTGTCCTTCATAGGACTTACGGAAAGCCTCTATGTGTAGGGTGTGTTAGCGTAGCGTAACGCACCTTTGCCACTGATTTCCGTTGAGCATTGACAGTGGAACCACTTTGAGTTATGGGTCAATGAGATATGCATTCCGTGCATTTCTCCTGACATAATGAATACCCTGACCAACACGAAGGAATAACAAAATGACTAAAACTGCATGGGTGTTTCCAGGACAGGGTTCTCAAGCTGTCGGTATGGGAACCGACTTAGCCGATTTACCCCTGGCTCAAGCCAAATTCGCCCAAGCCCAGGAAATCTTAGGCTGGGATATCCTAGAACTGTGCCAGAGTTCCGACGAGAAACTGTCTCGCACTCTCTATACTCAACCCTGTCTCTATGTCATTGAAAGCATCCTAGCCGATATTATCCAGGAACAAGGACATCAACCGCACCTCGTCGCGGGTCACAGTTTGGGCGAATATGTCGCACTCTACGTGGCGGGTGTCTTTGACTTTGAGGCGGGATTAAATCTGGTCAAACGTCGTGCTGAACTGATGGATAGTGCCTCAGGTGGCATGATGGCGGCTTTAATTGGATTTAATCAAGAGCAACTTGACGAATTCATCCAGCAGCATGAGGATGTAGTGTTAGCCAATGATAATAGTCCAACACAAGTCGTGATTTCTGGAACCCCCGATGCGGTAGAAGCATTATTGAGTCAGGTTAAAGCCAAGCGAGTAGTACGGTTAAATGTATCTGGGGCATTTCACTCACCGTTCATGGCATCAGCCGCGACAGAGTTTCAAGGAGTGTTAGAGTCTGTTCCCTTTAGTGACGCGAAAATTCCTGTGTTATCCAATGCAGAACCCATACCCGCCACAGAAGCGGCTGTCCTCAAGGAACGCCTCCAACGTCAAATGACGGGAAGTGTGCGCTGGCGAGAAATTTCCTTACACCTGTCAAAGGAAGGGATTGAGAAAGTGGTAGAAATTGGTCCAGGAAAAGTTCTCACGGGTTTAATTAAACGGATGTGTCGAGATGCCAGCTTAGAAAATATCGGTAGCTTATCAGATTTGCCCAGTTAACCTATTAACCTATCGTTAACCTCTGGAATCTACTGTAGGTTATGTATTTTCCATTTCCCTGTTATATCGCACTACGGGGATATGTTAGGACATTAGGTCATCCCAACCGGGAACAGGGAACCGTAAAGAATGTCCTAACCTGCCAAGGTAGTTGCTATACCTTTGCAAGCAAAGACAGGGAACTGTGTCAGCAGAACATCAATCAACCGGAAGGACTCTGCTAGCTATGTCCCATCGCTATCCAATTCGGTTAAGTCGGAAAATTTTCCTAATTCTCTTCAGCTTAGGCTTAATGGTGAGTTTAACCGGATACGTGGTGATTAAGCGTAACCGAGTGCATCACCTCACCATTGCTGCTGGGTCGAAACAAGGGGAAAGTTATATTTTCAGTCAAGCCATGGCACAAGTGGTTGCCAAATATAACCCGAAAATTCAGATTGAAGTTCTGGAAACCAAGGGTTCAGAAGAAAATATAAAACTCTTAGAAGACCAGAAGGTGCAATTAGCGACAGCCCAGGCTGATATCCCGGCTTTGCCCTCGGCGCGGATTGTGTCTAAATTATTCCCCGATATGTTTCAGTTGGTAGTTCAAGCCAACTCTGGCATTCAGCAAGTCTCAGATCTCAAGGGAAAACGGATTGGACTACCACCAAAAGGAGGCGGTCAATATCTCTCCTTTTTATTTGTTGCCGAACATTATCGCTTGGAAGAAACAGACTTTTTTTCCTTTGCGGTATCCGAAAAAGAAACCGATGAGGCGTTTCGCAATAACCAAGTCGATGCGGTGTTTCGCGTTCGCCCGCCAGGGAATCAATCCATCCTCGATTTAGTACAAAACCGGGGAGGGCGATTAGTCCCGATTGACCAAGCCGAAGCGATGAAAATTAAGCAGCCGACATTGGATGCTGGCTTTATTCCTAAAGGCGCTTATCAGGGGTCTCCTGCTATTCCGGCGACTGACCTACCCACCGTAGCCGTACCCAGGATACTGTTAGCTCACCAGAAGGTTGATTACAATCTTATCCAAGAGATTACCAGCATTTTGTACGAACGCCGTCAGGATTTAGCGGCTGTGATGCCAGAAGCATCCTACATCAGTCCTCCTAGCGTGTTGGTTGGGACGATTTTACCCATCCACCCTGGTGCCCAAGCTTACTATGATCGAGAGAAGCCCTCCTTTCTGCAAGAGAATGCCGAGTGGCTGGGTTTGTTACTATCAATCGCACTTCTGATTGGATCGTGGGTTTGGCAGTTGAAATCTCAACTGGATAAGAAACAGAAAAACCAGGGTGATAACTATAATCAAGAGATTCTGATGTTAATGAAACAGATCGAATGCTGTCAAGATTTAGGCAGTCTGGAAAAAATTCGACACCAGTTGTTTAGTAAGTTTGAGAGTGTCGTCAACGCCCTCGACTATGATCAGATCACACCGGAGTCGTTTCAGTCGTTCACCTTCACCTGGGAAGCCGCGATCGCCGCGTTACGCGATCGCCGAAGTACCCTCATGGCTCAACCAACCCCAATCTCGAAGTCACAATAGCCAACGTACAACCTAAAACCCGATAAAATCTTCAAATGGGTTGTTGATAACTGATACTCTAATACAACAGCCCCAAATCTGGGGATTATGTCTAAGTCGATTTGTGGCAATAAACCCAAATCGATTACCTTTTGTCAATAGTCTGTAAATCATAACGAATGACCAATGACCAATGACCAATGACGATCTCCACCGTTAAATTGAAATTTTCCCACCCACTTCGGATATTCTGTGACTAGAAACCGCGAACCCTTAGCTAGCCTAATCCTCTACCACGCCTTTAAATGGTCGGTAGTCAGCCCAGTGCTGAATGTTTACCTACGAGGTCACATCCATGGTGCTGAACATGTGCCGATGGATGGTCCACTGATTGTCGTCAGTAACCACGCCAGTGACTTTGACCCGCCGATTGTGTCCAATTGTGTGCGGCGTCCAGTAGCATTTATGGCAAAAGAGGAATTATTTCGGGTTCCGGGACTCAAGCAAGCTATTCAGTTATACGGCGCTTACCCAGTGAAGCGGGGTGCAGCAGACCGGAGTGCGATTCGTGCGGCGATTGAGTGTTTATCCCAGGGGTGGGCTGTGGGCGTCTTTTTACAAGGAACACGCACCCCAGATGGTCGCATTCCGGAACCCAAACTCGGTGCTGCCTTAATTGCAGCGAAGGGAAACGCCCCTTTATTGCCCGTGAGTATATGGGGGACTCATCGCATTTTTCCCAAAGGATCACCAATACCGCGTCCTGTACCCGTAACCGTGCGAATTGGTCAACCTATTGACCCCCCGGCTTCGACTAAACGACCTGATTTAGCCGCCGTGACTCAGAGGTGTCAAGCTGCTATTCATGCTTTACATGATTTAGGACGATAAATTCTATCGACCTAGCGCATCGGGTACAGGACGTGCTTAGGCTTAATCAAAATAGAAAATTGTCACCACCTTGCGTTGTTCTTCTGCCTCCTCACAGGTTTTCAGCAAGGTTCTGCTGTCATGAAAGGCGAAGCAGATAAGCTGTTGACATCGGGAAATAATTTCGGAGTTACACAACGCACTCGCTTCCGCCAGAGACAGATGATCATTTTCTGGGTTTTCTACCAAGTGCATGACTTGTTGGAGTTGAACTCGCGACTCCCGTGGCTGACGTTCTAAGCTTTGGGGTAAAATGACCGTCAGCAAATTCGGATCAGCACGCATTGCACCGCGAATCGCGGCTGAGTTTGTACCTGTGGCGCCAGAGGTCATCAAACGATTGCCACCCAGAACCAAGGCATAACTCATCATCTCGATCAGATGTTGATGGGTAATGGGTACATGACGCGATCCTAACAGGGCAATCCGCTTAGAACCCGTTTGCTGGATTGTCGCAAGTTCTTGCGCTAGGGTATCTACACCGGAGATTTCTACTGATTGATTCAAAGATGCTGGTTTAAGCTGAACAACCTAGGTATTTTAGCAAAACCAGCGACAGTTAGAACTATTAGCTGATAAAAAGGTGGCGAGAATGCAGGGATGCAGAGGGATGAAGGGAGAAAAATTATTTTGGCTTGATCCGATTGGCTTGCCACTTGTCTAATAGTCGTGCTACAGTAAGGTACTGTTTGGTTCGGACGCATAGCTCAGTTGGTTAGAGCACCACGTTGACATCGTGGGGGTCACTGGTTCGAGTCCAGTTGTGTCCATTTAGTTGTTAATGGCGAGTAGTATCGTGTATCTGGGGAAAAGGACAGACGCGATCGCAATCCTCACCCATACCCAAACGCGATCGCACTCACTGAGTAAGTTAGAGCGATATCAAGGAATTGCCCAAGATATTATTAATGATTATGCAGGTTATAAACCGAGTCAGGGGGATATTGAGCTAAGGGCGATCGCGTGGGAGTCCAGGTATTTGTCGGGGCGGGTTTAGGCGTTTAATTTTGATGTTTGTGATCACGTTTCAACAAAACCCGCCCTGTCTCAAAATGGAGGTGTGTGTTTTAGGCGGAATTTGGAAGAATCGGCGATCGCACCTGGGAGACTGTAACCTTTGATGCTGCTGTAGGGGCGACCCGCTTGCATCAATTAACAACGGTATCCGCTTAATTTGATCGGGTCGCCCTTTATTCAATTGGCGGTGTCAAACGGTGTTTTTGGAGCGGTTATATGCGTTCCTGGATATGCTTCCATCGCACCTTTTGATCAAACAGCTTCCATTCCTGGTGAGATGGTGTGTCTGGGAAAAGGGAAAGCGCGATCGCACACTGGGGATAGAGGAGGTGTGATCGCGTGGGAGTCCAGGTATTTGTTTGATATTTGTGATAACATTTCAACCAAACCCGCCCTGTCTCAAAATGGAGGTGTGTTTTAGGCGATCGCGCTTTTGATCAGGGATTGGCGTCAACTGGGAGGGAAAGGGCATCGCCTCTAGGGAAGAAGGAGCGATCGCGTTTGGGGAAAACACCGACACCGGCTTGATTCTCTCCGTGTAAATTTGGTGCGTTACGTCGGGCTTTTTTAT
>NZ_JAVJTO010000036.1:0-5102 GCF_040220235.1 Coleofasciculus sp. B1-GNL1-01 | reverse complement strand
CTTTTTGCCACAATGACCCATTATCAATGGCGACGACTGGATCACTGGGGACTGTGAGCAGTTTGGAGTCAAGGCTAACGGTTATCCCGTCGGGAGAGTCGAAACGGATAATCCTTTTATCGGTGGGTAAGGTTTTCATTGATTACAATTCCTCTAGTTCGTTGTCTGTGTCGTCTTCTGGATTTGTGATAATCGCGGCTAACTCTTCATCAATCTCGCGGCGAATCTCAAGCCCTCGCTCTCTGGCTCGGCTTTTGAGTTTGTCTCGAAGTAAGTCCAGGTATGAGTCTACTGAGGAAAAAATATCCCTGTGGGCGAGTTCGATGTCTGAGCGTAAATCAGATTCGCGTTCCTCTCGGTTGGATTCGCCCCAGTCGTAAATCTCGCCCTGGTAGACTCTTTTGTTGTCTAAACTGGAATGGGTTTCGAGCCAGTGGTGGTAAGCTTGCGATCGCGAAGCATATTCGTCCCAGTATTGGAAGCGCAGGGAATAGTCTGGGTTTTCGATGCCCAGTTTCGTTAAGTCTCCCCGCTGATATTGAGTCCAGTCTGGGTTGGGGAAGGTTAGCCGCGAGGTGTACCGCAGTTTGATCCGGAGTTCTGCGATCGCTTCTGGAGTTAAGCCCTGATCATCCAGGTAGTAGCCGTCTGGGTTAGAAAAGTTTTGTAACTCCTTCAGATGTTGACCCAGGCGGGAGGCTGAGATTTTGAACAGGTTTTTGGATGCTTTCTCACGGGTGAGGTAGAGGGAGCGATCGCTAGGTACACGGTAGAGTTCATATTCCCAGTCGCGAAGTCGTTTGAATCCGGCTTTTTCGTCTTCTGGGGTTTCTGGGATGATGTCTCGGAGTTTAATCCCGTCCTCTACTTGGGGGGTTTCATCGGTGGCGATCGGGGTTTGTTCATCGCCTTCACCCTCTTCGACGATTTCAACTTCGATTGATTCGTCTGGTGTGGGGTGGGGCGATGGGATTTGAAATGCCATCATTCCTTATCCCCCAGAAACGCGATCGCAAAGTTTTGGGGATGCTGGACGTAGCGTTGGAGGAATCGCAGGGAGTCCTCGGCGTCCTGGCGGTTGAAATAGCGTTGGGCTATTTCGGGTTTTTGTTTTGGCGGACTATGGACAATCACCCACGGTTTAACCTGGGCTTGGGTTCGTCCACCGCCGCGATGTTCGACGGTTTGTGACATTATGAAATTGCCCTCCATTGGCATGAACAGTGGAGTGGTAGCGCTTAGAGTCCTGTTGGTAGCAGTCTCTAGGCGTGGTGCGATCGCTCCTTCGGGAGCGGTCACATTCTCTTTTCTTACAGATATACTGTACCTAGAGTATACCTTTCTAGGTACAAATATGAGAATCGATTACGGTAAAGTTTCGCTATCAAAGGTTAAGAATCCGCGATTTCAGACACCGCAACTCCCTGACAAAGATTATTACGACTTAAAGGTGATCGCTGAACTCCTCAATAAGCCAGTGTCCCAAGTTATTAGTAACGCGATTAACACTTATCTCTACCGGAACGCTGAGAATCACACTGAGCGGTTACAGTTTAGGGCGGCTCAGGAGGGGAAGACGATGGAGGAGATGTATCAGGAACTGGCTTCGGGAGAGGTGGATGAGTAGGACAGTGGGAGGAGTGCGATCGCTACTTTACCCGAAACCTGAAACGCTGTATGGTTGGTGGTTTGATGGGTTGGGGGAGGGAGTGCGATCGCTATCCTAAACGAGCGATCGCGATTCTTCTGTAACCCCTGATTGAATAACAACTGAATCTATTGCTGGTTGAGAATTTTTCTTCGATTAAAATGATGGTTAAAGAATTTGGACACGAACCATGCCAGACGAAAAAGCTTCTCAGTCTCAGTCCTTCACTGGTAGCCCAGTATCGGGTCAGGTTGGACAAGGGCGCGATTTTCAGCAAATACAGTCCCACCAAGCCGCCTCCCCAGAAAAACAGCTATCCACACCAGAGGCTATCGAGCTTTTATCACAGCTAGAGACACTTTTACAAGATGCCGACTTGCCAGCACCGGAAAAAGAAAAAGCCATCAGATACCTGGGTGCAGCTCAGGAAGCAGCAAAAGAAGAGGATAAAGAGTTTGCAGCCGGAAGCTTGAAGCGCATGAATGAGAAGCTACAAACAGCAGGTGAGACATTCGAGGCAAGTCAAAACCTGTGGCAAAAAGTCAAGCCAATTTTGGCATCCTTAGTAACTTGGTTGGGTGTAGCCACCGACTTTTTTGGATTCTAGAACTATAAACAATGAGTCAGCCGGATTCCCCTAACCCCCAGCAAGGGCAAAAACTTGATCAGTCTCCCGTATCGGGTCAAGTTGGTCAAGGACGGGATTTCAACCAGTTTCAAGATTCTTCGGGAAATCGAATTTTCAACCCAACTGTCAACATCGTTCACCCTCCACATCAACCGCAGGGTTCCCATGCTACTACTAAACGGGAATTCCAAAATCGTCGCAAATTACTGAGTGATGTTGCCAGTGAGGTAGCTGACCGACTGGAACAATCATTACACAATATCGATCCCATCAATCTGCACAAGCAAAAACAAGCCCAGCAGGTACAGCGGTTTTGGGACATAGACCTGAAAACTGGTAAGTTTGTTGACAAGCTGCCGTCAGACATAAAAATTATTGATATCTTCGATCAGAGATCTATCGCAGGTAAGCTGCTGATTTTAGGTACCCCCGGTAGTGGAAAAACAACAACGTTACTAGAACTAGCTAAGGAACTAATCCCTCGTGCTGAGCAAGACCCCCAATTTCCCATGCCTGTCTTATTTAGTCTTTCATCCTGGCAAGATGATCGGCAAACAATTGCTGACTGGTTGGTTGCAGAACTAGATAACAGACAACGGCGATTATCAGTAGATACTGGCAAACAGTGGTTAAAAGATGGTCAACTACTGCCTCTACTGGATGGGTTAGACGAACTTAAATCTGAGCAACACGAACGATGTATACAGGCAATTAATCAATTCTTACAAGAATATCGCCCACTGCATTTGATTGTCTGTAGTCGATTGGCAGAATATGAAAACTGTTCAATCAAATTAGATTTACACGGAGCGGTTCACTTACTACCCCTGACAGAAGAAAAGATTCAGGAATATCTCAATCGGGTGGAATGTTCGCAATTTTGGCAGAGTCTCCAAGCTGATCCAAACTTATTGAAATTAGCGAAAACACCCTTGTTTTTGAACGTGATGACTTGGGCGTATGAGAAAATCTCATTAGAAAAATGGCAAAAGCTTGATTCGGAGCAATCTCGTTATCGCTACTTGTTTAATGCCTATGTAGAAACAATGTTAAGAAAGGATATTAATCAGCGGTGGTATGGCAAAGGGAAAGAGCCTAATCCGGAACAGACCCAATATTGGCTAAAATGGTTGGCTGAGAAACTCAATCAAGAGAATGAAACAGAATTTTTAATTGAAAAGATGAAGCCAGATTGGTTAGAAAACCCCACTCACAAAATGCATTACATCATTATAGGTGGGATAATAACTGGCTTAGTAGCTGAACTAAAGGGAGGACTGGTAGTTGGATTGATTCAAGGATCATTAAGGACTCAGTTAATTGTTAGTCTCTTGAGTGGGTTGATTTTGTGGAGGGGAATATCTTTCAGAGAATTACATGAAAAAATCAAGTCGCAAAAAAAAATAAAATGGTCTTGGTATTTACGCAAAATAATAAAAATAGCAATTCTTGCAACAATTTGTAGTTTGATAATAGTCGCTTCAATTCAAGTTGGCAGCTATTTTCTAAAATTGCCGACATTGAAAATACATACCAATCTGATATATGCCACAGTTATGGGAATACCTGGTGGAATAATGGGTGGAATAATTAATAGTTTATTAACACCTTATATTGATAAATATAATGACACAAAATATCCCAATCAAGAAACCTATGAATCGACAATGAAAGCGATAATGACTTGGGTAATAATGGTTATAATTATCATATTAATTGAGTTTCCGCTTACCATGATGCCAAATAATATTCCACCTTTTACACTTGCATCATTTCCAGTGTGGGCTGCAATGCTTGCTGGTGGATTGGCTTGTATTCAACATTTTACGCTGCGTATTATTTGTTGGGCTAATGGATATAGCCCTTGGAATTATCGTCGTTTCCTTGGATATGCCACGGAACGCCTATTTCTACAGCGAGTTGGAGGACGCTATCGTTTTATACACAAACAACTACAAGAACATTTTGTGTCGTTACAGTTATCTCCTCAAACACTAAAACAATCAAATATTCTTTACACCAAAAAAATCACTATTGCTTTAATCTGTATATTTTTTGTCATATTTACTATTATTGTTCCATGGATTGCCCCTGGCGCTATGCCCATTAGCTCCAATGCTATGACACCTACAATCAAAAGAAATGACAAATTATTTTATGGAGAGTTAGAACGCTCCAAGGTTTATAAAAGAGGAGATATTATTTGGTTTTATATAACTAAAGAAATGCAACATAAAGGAACAAACTATGGTATATATTTTAGACGTATTGTTGGACTCCAAAAAGAACAAATAGAAATCAATAAAGGATTAGTTTATATTAATGGGAAACTTTTATCAGAGGATTATATTGATAAACCAGGAACCTACGAACATGAATTAGTCCAAGTACCAGCCGATTCCTATTTCTATTTAGGGGATAATCGTAACTATAGCGAGTTCGATTTGGGAGGATTGGTTCCTCAAGACCATATTAAGGGTCAGGTAATTTTCCGCTACTGGCCCCCCAATCGAATGGGAAAGATTGACTAGCAGATAGGCGATCGCGATCGCGAAGCGTGTCCGATAGGACGTATCGCACCCACTAAACCCAACCAATCACATCCCTAATCTGGGTTCTAGCGATTTCTATATCAACATGGGCAAAAGCCTTATTCAACGCATTCTCCGGTCGCTTATACCAATACTGTGACCGAATGCACACGCCATCCCCTCGAACCGCTTCCCAGGTATAGCGCACCCGGTCAACCAAAAGCCAAACCTGATAAGAACGGTACATCTGCTGGAAAAACTTCAGCACCCCAATCTCAGCCAAAATCCCCAACCG
>NZ_JAVJTO010000035.1:0-57008 GCF_040220235.1 Coleofasciculus sp. B1-GNL1-01 | reverse complement strand
CCTGAGTTGTTTGACGATAACCTCTTTCTAGCTCTTCCAAGCTTAAGTGGGGGGCAATCGTAATCCGTTTTGGCATAACCACCAGCGATAATTGCACCTGTGGACTATCATACCATGTGCAATCAACCGGATTCGATATAAATTGGGTATGAGTAGCGAGCAAGATGCTCAATGTAGCGAGCAAGATGCTCAATGTAGCGAGCAAGATGCTCAATGTAGCGAGCAAGATGCTCAATGTAGCGAGCAAGATGCTCGCACTACGGCAAGGATTTCGCCATGATTAATATTAAGGTTTAAATGCCGAACGGTTTAAGCATTTGGGTATCACCGAAACCCTTGATCTACCGTAGGGTGGGCATTGCCCACCAGCCTCATCTGAGCGTGCCATTTAAGTTGGGTGCATGTCAACGCAAGTAGGTTGCGCCCTTGGAACGAAACCCAACTTATCCGGTTAGCTGGAATATTGCGTGCTTTCCCTGACATGCTCCCGTTCGTTTCAAATCCACTACTAACGAGCAATGGGATAAGCTAGCCCAAATGGTTCGTCAGGAAATTGTGGCTGGCGATATCATTCCACTTGATTAGGTTTTTCCACCTCTGGACTTGTTCAATCAGACTGTAGCACGAACTGGCAGCGTTTCCCTTTCACAGATGTTGATTGACAAAGGAGATATAATCAAGTTATGATCTGATGATAACTATCTCTACGGAATATAAAGACAAGTATATTTTGAGCCAAGAAGATAGGGACTACGGACTTGAAACCTTACTTGACCTAGATGGGTAAATATTCCCCATGGAAAATAAAGTTATGAAAATAGGTATTATCTCTAAAGAAGATTACATAAAAAGAACTATAGCGATTGCCAAGGGGCAATACAAACCGCAAGACGATGAACCTAAAGTATGGTTTGAATCGATGAAATCACTAGCTCAAGTCTTGAGTAATGAAAATCAAGACTTGCTGAGAATAATCATTGATCATGAGCCACGTTCTATTTCAGAGCTTGAAGAGCTAACCCATCGAAAGAAGTCTAACCTGTCTAGAACACTAAAAACTTTAGAAAGATATGGAATAGTTGAGCTATTCAAAGATAAAGGCAAAGTTATTCCCAAGGTTAAAGCTACAGATTTCCAAGTTGAGTTCAGCCTTGATAATAACCTCTCTAATCTTGCTGATCATGCAATTGTTTAGTTGGCTTATCCCTGTAGGTTAGGAAAATGCTGGGAAACCTAACGCCTACTTTATCTGTATCACTTTACAAGGAAATAGTAAAAATGAAAAATCAGTCAAACATAAAAAGAATAGCTGAAATTATTGCTCTTGTATTACGGTTAATGGGAGGTTATGCCTATTCAAAAACGAAACTCGTCAAACTAGTTTATTTGCTAGATATAATACAATCCAGAAAAGGAAATAAACATTTTAGTACAGCAACTTATAAAAGTTATTACTACGGACCTTATTCAGATGATATAGAAGAAGCAATAAATTTACTGGATAATTTTGGCTATGTAGAAGTTGGCAAAAAAACCAGTGTCAATGGTAACACTTACTATACATTTCAATTAAAAGATACACCTTATTTTGGTGAGTTAAGTCAGAATGAAAAAAATGAGATAAGTCAATATACTTTTCAATTAGTAGAGCTAGAACGGGAAAAATTATTAGAGTTAGCGTACAGTACAAAAGAATTTGAGAATACTCAATTTGGTGAAGAAGTTAAATTATGAATGCCAAACAACGCTTTCCTTTTACGGTTCATAGAAACACTGAGTTTGATAGGTTAATTGACAATTTAATCACGACAGGTGTAATTAATTTAGGTAAAATTGACTCTGCATACAAAGTTGAAATCCAGAAAGTGGACGTGTTTTATGAAATTTTTTCAATCATATTTTTACAATATTCAACGCCAGATATAAGCAATATTGTGTTGTGCAAAGAAACTCAACAAATAATTTTGAAGGGTAATAATATTGGATATATACTTGAAGACCTATCAAGTGAAGCACTAGAAATTTTGACAATCCTAATAACAAAAGAAGATGACGCTGATTATGAAAATGCTTTTAATGCACTAATTT
Organism: Coleofasciculus sp. B1-GNL1-01; assembly: GCF_040220235.1. NCBI lineage: Bacteria > Bacillati > Cyanobacteriota > Cyanophyceae > Coleofasciculales > Coleofasciculaceae > Coleofasciculus > Coleofasciculus sp. B1-GNL1-01. Next base: position 54,920 of record NZ_JAVJTO010000035.1, on the reverse strand, counting down.
GTGTTTGTCTTGGAAGTATCAAACCTTGTAAATTTATATTTCCTAATACTTATATAACTGAACTGGGTAGAGATACTCATGAGTTTGATGTTTTTGCTTGCACAAACGAAGATAAGTATATCATTGTTGAGTCAACAAGAGGATTTGACAAGAAAGTTGATAACATTGATGCAAGTTATACATGGCACTTCAAGAAAGCTGTTTTCCGAAAATGGATGGTTGAAAAAATATATAGTATAGAGTGTCAATTAGTTTATATTTCTTTAAAAGAACTTTTATCTGGAAGTTCATTTAAGCCATCGCTGCCAAAAGAACTTGATGAAGAAGCTACAATTTTAGATGAATCTAGGGAAAATGAACTTATATCTAAACTCCTGCAAGTAGAAGGTGATAATATCTCTATTATAGATTTTAATGAAAACATATTAATGTCTTTAAACAAAGAAAAAATAATCAATCCAGTATACAATGAGATTTATCAAAAGTTATCGGATGCTTGTTCATAAATAGCATCTTGACATTGCACGAAAGGCTCTCTCGATATGAGCGAAAACGATTTGAACAATACCTCACGTACTAATTGGGAAACACTCGAATCAATGTCTGATGAAGATATTGATTATTCTGACATCCCACCGTTGACCGATGAATTCTTTGAGGGCGCGATACGGCGAATTCCAGCAGATAAAGCACGCCATCTGATTCAGATCGACCCAGATGTAATAGCTTGGTTCAAAGCCCAAGATATAGAATACAAGAGACTCATTAATACTGTTCTACGTCGCTACATTGAAAGCAATGGCGACAAGCACTGAGCCTAACCGATTGGTATACCGGACACAAGCCAGTGCGATCGCTGATCGTCGTAGGTTGGGAAAACGACAGGAAACTTAACCTCTAGTTTATCTGTAGCCCCCTTGCGATCGCGCCACAGTCGTTAGCTTTTCAACCAGACGTTTACAGCGTACTGCTATGATGCTTTGTAGAGGACTATCTACAGTTAGGAAAGATGACTGAATTACTTGAGCGCGTTATTGCACAGCTTGAGAAATTGCCAGAAGAAGAACAAGATGCGATCGCTACTCGTCTTTTAGCCGAATTAGAAGATGAACGCGCATGGAAAATTCGTTTTGAATCCACGACCAACGAGCAATGGGATAAGCTAGCCCAAATGGTTCGTCAGGAAATTGCGGCTGGCGATCTGATCGTTATCACAACAGCCTTCGGTTTAAACGGGTTAGTCAACGTCAACCAATCTACTCGGCTCGTATTGGATTGAACTACCGAGTTTTGGGTTTACTGGAGAAAGACCCTATTTACTGGTTTTGGATTGGGAGTCATGCAGAGTATGATGAGCTGCTTCAAAGGTTGTAGTGCGATCGCGTCTCAGATGCTGGAACTTGTCCAATCGCACCGTAGACGGTCTGCCAAGCTATTATGGTGGTGACTAGCCCTTAGTTTGTGTCACCTATGTCTATCTCTGATCCTTTAGCTCTTCCACCTGGATTCGAGCAGTTAAGCAAGGAGCAGCAAATTGATTATGTTGAGCAACTTTGGGATTTAATAATTGCTGTACCTGAGCAGATACCTGTTCGGTGAATGGCATCTTGAAATTGTACGCGATCGTGTTTCCTCGCAGGATGCTGTTGACCGACAAAGTTAAAATTGGAATAAATAGGCTAGGTTTAACTAATATGACTGTAACAGAGCTTCTTCCGACACTAAAAAATCTCTCCCGCGCCGATAAACTAAGGATTATGCAGTTTTTAGTCATTGAGCTAGCCAAGGAGGAAGATTCGCTTTTACAACCCGGAGCAACCTATACTGTTTGGTCTCCGTATAATTCACATGAAGCTGCCCACAAACTCGCTGAGTTGCTAGAAGAGGATAAGGGAACAAGTAATGCTTAACTCGCAGCGTTTCCCCTTCACAGAAACACAGGATACTTGTGGCATTACCGATCTAGTTCCACTCTTGCCTCTTACTCTTACACATGGCGATGCTTCTGTAGAAGTTACAGGCTTAGTGGATACTGGTGCTAGTGTCAATGTCCTACCCTATAGTGTTGGCGTTCACCTTGGAGCAGTTTGGCAAGATCAGATGACATCTGTAACACTTGCTGGAAATTTAGCACCTGTCGAGGCAAGAGGTTTGATGGTATCTGCAAAAATAGGGTCTTTCTCTCCGGTGCGCTTAGTTTTTGCGTGGAGTCAATCTAATGATGTGCCATTGCTGTTAGGGCGCATGAATTTCTTGGTGGAGTTTGATGTTTGCTTTTATGGATCACAGATGGCATTTGAGTTGAGTCCAAAACAGCCACCAGTCATCTGAGTTATCCTAAAATCTCGAAAAATTCCTAAAATGTTTCAGTATTGAGGTGCAGTCTGTGAAGCTCACCACAATGTATTATATGTATTATAATTAATTACAAGTGTAATAGGAGTTCCAAATATTTGGTAGGATCTGTGGATAACTTGATCAATGTAGCTCGTGAAGCTCACTTGCTAGGTGGTTTGAGAGCTATCAATAAGTCTGGCTCAAGAGTTGCTGTAATTGTTCCGAATATCATCTCAAACAAAAAACATGAAAGATTTAACATTTCTAGTTATCATGACTTTATTGCTAAACTGAGAGAGTTAAAGCTAGAGTTAATAGGCATTGATTTTTATACAAGTTCTCAAGAGATTTTAGGAATTTATCCTCCCGAATGGTATTCATTCAGCCGTATTATGAGTACAAGTGAGCCACTGAATGATCCAGTTAGAGCTTGGAACAACATAAGTTTTTACGCCTATAGACAGCAGAATTACTGCCTTGCAGATATTACCGGAAGAATCAGTTTTGAGCTAAATGCATGTGAATTACGGTTACGTGACTTGTCAGAGAGCTACTATAAAGAGCTTTTAGGTTTGTGCAATCAAAATACCTTTGAAGTTGGAAAAAGATTTAAGACTTTAAATTCATTTAATATTTATCTAGCCGTACATTCTTTTTTAGTTGAGTCTTGCTCTCTAAGAGACTATCTAGCTGAGTTTATGCGACTTTATGTATTTCATCAAAAGTATGGGAATGAACAAGTATCTACGATGGGTGCGCTAAGGAAGAAAATCCTGAAAAAAGAACATGAGTATGACGTTTTGGCTAAAAATTTGTATGAAGCAACAGATCCAGACTCAGAAGATGGCTGGCTAGCCAAGCTAGGTGAGTACAGAGATTTAGTTGTACATTCTGTTCCACTTGAACAAGCAAGTACTAGATCATTTTTAGTTCAGAAACTTAGCCACCTTGGTGATGACAAATGTCTCCCATCTATTGCACTTCCGTTACCAGCTAATCCTGGTAATATTTCTGCAAAGCGCTCTAAAGGTATTTACTTTTCCAGTTTTGATGAATGGTTGGCAGCAGTACAAAAAGATGCTGAGGAGAGCAAACTTGCAACAGATGCTTTAGAGTATTGCTGCTTGGCTAATGCAAATCTTACTCAGCTAGCAACAGATCTCGTTAAGTATTCTCCTATAAAACCGAAAACTCCTGTATTTACCGAAGAAGATATTATCGAGATGCGTACCTTAGAATAATTCCTCTATATATATATATGTTAACTCCTGCCATTGGTAATCCTCCACTTTAAATTAACACCACAAAACCCAAAAACCAGATAAAAGGGGCGCGACAAAAGCCACACCCCCTCACCTAACTAACTCAACCTAAACAAGCCGCTAAATCCTCATCCGGTGTCGTAATCGCCTTCAACTGATACTTCTCCGATAACAATTTGAAAACATTCGGAGAAATAAACGCGGGTAACGTCGGACCCAAACGAATATCCTTAATTCCCAGATACAGCAGCGTCAACAACACAGCAACCGCTTTCTGTTCATACCACGACAGAATCATCGACAAAGGCAATTGATTCACATCCATATCAAACGCCTTCGCTAATCCCAAGGCAATTTGAATCGCGGAATAGGCATCATTACATTGTCCCACATCCATCAACCGAGGTAGAGAACCAATTTCTCCCAACTGTTGGTCAAAGAAACGGAACTTCCCACAAGCTAGGGTGAGAACGATACAATCTTCCGGTACTTTTTCCACAAATTCAGTGTAGTAATTGCGTTCGGGTTTCGCGCCATCACAACCACCAACTAGGAAGAAGTGACGAATTTTGCCTTGTTTAACCCCATCAATCACTTGATCCGCAACATTTAACACCGCATTCCGGGCAAATCCTGCCATCACCTGACGCGGCGGTTGCTCTTCCACAAACCCAGGCATATCTAAGGATTTTTGAATCGCTGGGCTAAAGTCGGGAATGTTACCCTCCTCCGCCGGAATATAGTTGATGCCAGAAAAGCCAACAGGACCAATCGTAAACAATTTCTCATCATAGGTGTCATGAGGCGGCATTAAACAATTGGTGGTAACAATAATCGCCCCTGGAAACTTACCAAATTCTTTGGTTTGATTCTGCCAAGCTGTACCATAATGCCCGTACAGATGGGGATAATTCTGTTTGAGTAAAGGATAACCGTGAGCCGGTAAAAGTTCGCCGTGGGTGTAAACGGTAATCCCTGTATCCGCCGTCTGTTTCAGGATGGCTTCCAGTTGTCTGATATCATGTCCCGAAACCAGGAGAGCTTTGCCCTTTCGCGGATTGAGGGGAACAGGTGTTGGCGTGGGATGTCCATAAGTATTGGTATGTCCCGCATCCAATAATTCCATCGCCCGCAGGTTCATTTCTCCTACCTTTAAGGCTAAATTCACCCAATCATCCAAGGTGAAATCTTGATGATTCAGGGCATCTAATGCTTCTTGAATGAAGTGATACACCTGCTCATCTTCCTGTCCCAATTCTTGAGCATGAAAGGTGTAGGAAGCAGCGCCCTTAATTCCATAGAGAACCGTGAGTTTTAGGGAGAAAATGTCAACATCACGCGCCGATTCACTAATGAAGCCCAATGCTAAATCTTGACCCTGTTCGACTAAACTCTCATTAAAGTCAGGATGATACCCAGACACTCTTGTCCATTTGACGGGTTCGGGACTAACTTCTTTGACTTTAGCTTTTAAATTATCTCGCTTCTCGATACACTCACGAACGTACTTCGTAAAGCGTTTTCGGTCAAAATTGACATTCGTCATCGTGGCGAATAACGATTCGCAGGTGAAGACATCTTCATCGTGAGTAGAAATGCCTAACTGACGGGCTTTAATCACCACTGGCGCAAGTCCGCGCAAGCAGTAGACTAATAAATCTTGAACGGCGTTGAGTTGGGGACTTTTACCACATGCGCCCCACTGATGACAGCCATTACCACTGGCAGTTTGTTCGCACTGTTCGCAAAACATAAGTTACTTTTTCCTATATTTCGTCTCTATGTCTCTACTCTAGGAAATTTTTGGCAGATAACGCTTTGACTTAAGTCAATTTTTGTAATCTCTAGCAGTTTGTAAAGAAGTTTTACAGTTTCATGCCAGTTTTTTGGGCGCAAGGATGGTGCCCCTACAAATAGAAGGCTAATGGATCAAAATCACCTCTATCTTTAGATAGAACTTCAACGTTCAACTGTTTAGCCAAGGTTTAATATCTCTCCAGCGTCTAGCTTCAATGTGATGCTGTTTGAGTAATCGGTTAAATTTGGCTGGCTTTTACATTTCTTAACACAGAGCCGTTTATTTATGTCCGACTACTTAACAGGATTGCCAGAAATAAGCGTCAGCAAGGCATGAGCGTTGCCGAAGACTAGCATTCCCCGATACTACACGAGTGAGCTGCTGCCCAATACCGTAGATCACAGCCCAATTGCGTTACCATAATTGGTAAAGTTTTTTTCTGTAGTGACTATGACTAAGTTGCTTGAGCAAGCGATAGAAAAGGTAAAAACACTCCCTGAGACTGACCAAGATGCGATCGCTGCACTCATTCTGGAAGAACTCGAAGATGAAACTCGCTGGGATCAAACATTTTACCAGTCTCAACATGCACTTGCCCAACTTGCAGAAGCAGCGTTAGCTGAGGATCGTGCAGGCAAAACTCAGGAGTTAGATCCAGAAACATTGTGAAATCACGAACGACAGCTCAATTTCGCAAAGCGTTTGCTGACTTGCCAAAGCAAGTTCAGGAACAAGCTCGCACGGCTTATAGACAATTTAAGCAAGACCCTTGGCATTCCAGTCTCCGCTTCAAACAAGTACATCCAAAACTTCCTATCTACTCGGCTCGTGTTAGCAAGAGCTATCGTGCTGTTGGTGTGTATAACGAGAACGATATTGTTTGGTTTTGGATTGGTTCACACGCAGATTATGATAAAATTATATCTCAGTTGTAGTGACGGCTCTAACCCACCTTATGCTACTATTAAATCCTTAGAGTCTAAAACAGTGTCTGATTTCTGCCGTGATAAATACTTCAGACAAGGAAGAATACGATGCAAAAGACAAAGCATACTACAGCGCTGCGCTCAGCGCTTGGTTTACGACAAAACTTGAGCGGGATAAACAGCTATTAAGCTTGTCGGTCACGGCTATCGGATTACTGGTCACTTTGCTCAAGATAGGTGGTGTCTCAACCATCCGACAAGCTGTCCTTTTTGGGATTGCTATTTTTTTATTTTTGATTACAGCAATCACCATTATTTTGATTTTTGACAGAAACGCAATTCATATTGAGCAGATACTCAGTCAATCTGAAGATCAAGATAAAATTTTAGGTATATTAGATGTGGAAGCAGTTAATTATCTAAGAACTCAATAAAGCAATGGTTACACGGCGAGAAACCCTGAAAAATGAAATAGACAAGCTGAGTGAGGAGCAACTAGAAGTCGTCGCTGCTTTCATTAACTATCAGCTTGGGCGAGTCAGCGTATCAACTCCTATCTGGCAAAAAGCAACACCAACGGAACGGGCGAGATATTTTCGGGAATGGGTATCGCAACTACCTAAAAATAGTCCAAGCTTATCAATAGAAGCGATGAGTCGAGATAGCATTTATGAGGAATGACGCGATACCTGCTAGATACTAATATCATCCTGCGCTTCTGTAATCGTTCGGATTTAGATCACACTCTAGCTGTAGATGCCGTTACTCAATTGCTGAACCAGGGTGACGAGTGTTTTATTACAGCACAAATCTTGATTGAATTTTGGGTAGTTGCTACCCGTCCAGTTGAGGTTAATGGTTTAGGATGGACAACAGAGCAAGTCCATGACATAATCCAACAACTTTTAGTTCAATTTCCCTTATTGGAAGAGTCTCCAGACATTTTTCCCAACTGGTTAAGTTTAGTCAGTGCCAACAAGGTAATGGGTAAACGTACCCATGATGCTCGAATTGTTGCCGTAATGTTGACCCACGCCATTACACATCTGTTGACGTTTAATCCCAAGGATTTTACAGTCGCACAGAACATCATTATTGTACATCCTCAAGAGCTAATAAATCCTTAACGTACAAGTTTTAGTCGTCAATTTATTGGGGGACAGAAACCGCTTAAGATTGGGCGATGAGTTCACCCGGTTGGGTGAATCGACAGGATGAAGTACTATTTCTGCTCCAACTTGTAGTATACCTGTAGTAAATTAAGGATCGAGTTGCACAAATTGCAGCAACTGACCCATCTGCTTAATTCTATGACAACTCTAACCATGCGCCCTCATCGGGGTAAAGCTGATTTAGACGCGATCGCCCTGATTATTTCTCAATCCCGTAGCCATGTTGGAACTTGAGTTTAGGCGTTCTCAGTGAGTAAACGAGAAATGTCTTTAACAGTACTCGCTAAAATATCCGCCGCTTGGTCAATTTCAGCTTCTGTCGTAAATTTCCCGATTCCGATTCGGAATGCTCCCTCAATAACATTTTCAGGAAGATTCATCGCACGCAGAACATGAGAAGGGGCTTCTACGCCCGATGAACAAGCTGATCCCCTGGAAATGGCTAATTTTCCACGTACTCTGGCGATCATGGCACTGTTGGGGATACCTGGAATGGAGATATGCAGGTTTCCAGCTAGACGGGAGTTAATATCTCCATTAATGATAAGTTCGGGAATTTTTGCTTGCAATTGAGCTTGCAGGCGATCGCGTTTAGCGGCGATCGCACTCTCATCTTGTACCATCTCCAACTGTCGCCATCGACAGGCTTCCCCTAAACCGACAATTCCAGGCAGATTTAACGTACCCGATCGTAATCCTTTTTGATGTCCTCCTCCAAACAAGATTGGCTCTAGGGTATAACCACGTTTAACCACCAAAGCGCCAACCCCTTGGGGAGCATAAAATTTATGTCCTGACACCGCTAAATAAGTGATTCCCCATTCAGCAACGTTAATCGGAATCTTACCTACGGCTTGGGAACCGTCGCATAAGAAAGGAATATTATGATTCTGGGCAATACGACCAATTTTTTCAAGGGGATAGATGTTCCCAATCTCGTTATTAGCTGCCATGACACAGAGCAAGGAAACCCCATCCCGACAGATTTGTTCGAGGTGGTTTAAATCTAACCTGCCTTGGGAATCAACGCGAAGGTAAATAATTTCCGCCCGTCTTCTTTTCTCTAATGCTTTACAGGTATCTAAAACCGCTTGGTGTTCTACCGGAGAGATGGCAATGCGAGGTAAAGAGTCATGACTGGCGGCGATAGTGCCTTGAATTGCAAGATTAATACTTTCGGTTGCCCCCGATGTAAAGATAATTTCTTTCGGGGATGCGCCCACTAATTGAGCTAGATGTTGAGCAGCTTGGGAAACGGCTTGGGCGGCGCGATCGCCTACAATATGATCCGTACTGCTGGCATTGCCAAACTGAGACGTCATAGATGCTAAGACTTTTTCAGCAACTCTCGGATCAGTCGGAGTGGTGGTGTGATAATCTAAATAAATCAGGACAGTGAGTGCAAAGTAAGATTTGCCTTTCCCGAAGTCCTGCACCATTGAATTTAAGTCAGTGATATGACCAATCGGGGCTAAAGCCTTGAATAGTAGCTAAAGACATCAAAGGATTAATTGTTAGTTCGTATGCCTTCCTTAATTTTTCGATGTCGAGTAGATCTTCAGCATCGCTCATCTTTAACTCAGAAATATGGGATTCAACGGCTTTTAACCATTTTTGATGACTCAGGACTTGGCAAGAAGCAGTCAAGCCCAAATATTGTAATTTAACAAAATCGTTAAAGTAGGTTACTGAAGGTAAGTTATTAGATTTAGAAGCGTTGACACTTGGATGAGTTGGAATTAAGTTCCAAAGCTGATCATGGGCAACAAATGACCAAGGCAAGTAATGATCCAAACTGAGATTTTTTTGATCTAAAAGTTGTCCTGAATAAATACAGCTAATCGGTTGAACCGCTAAAACCTGTTTCCAGTATTTCGTCTGTGAGGATAAAGAGCCTCTTTGCTGAGGCATAAATATTTTACTGACGATGTTGGGCGCGTTGGGATTACGTTGCTGCATATACTTCACCCATTCCCAGGATGCCCAACCCCGAATAATGGCATAGTGTTTTTCTAAATAAGTCGCCCAATCGGGATGAATGAAAATGGATTCACAATCGTTGTAATCTGTTTGGTCAAATTTATATAAAGGTTTTTGGGAGTCAAAATATTGATCAGCAATGGCAGGAATAGCCTTTTCTAAATCATTACCTCTACCTTTACTAACCTTTGCTGCTTTGAGTTCCGCATCTAAGAAAGGGGCAATGAGGCGAAAGGGAACATAGCGTTTAAGATCAATAATTAAATTGATCAAGTCTTGAGATACAATTGTTTTCCGTAATAACTTTTTGTTGGTGTCTGTAAACTTTAGTATTGGCTCGGTAATCTCTAACGTTAAAGAGTCCAGTTTTTGAGCAATTTTATCTTGCGTTCCAAAGGACAGCTTAAAGTAAGTGTGAGGATACCAAGCATTTGCCAACATTTCGACGATTATTTCTTTAAAGCTGATTGAAGAAAGCACTTCAAACTGTCGTCGTTTAAGAATGTCAAGAAGAGACAGGAAAAAGAGGTATTTATAAGATGTGGTGGTGTTTGAAAAGAGGCGAGATAGCGCAACTACATCAACTTGATCTGATTCGGGTAGCTGTTCAGAGTCAAGTCTGATCAAGTTCATAGGTGCGTTGGTTGTCAGATGACCTAAGTAAAGCTCAACAAACTCTCTAGAGGCTTCTGGATCAATGGCTTGTATAGCTCTGACAATCTCCGCAACGGTTTCAGCGGTAGGATCGGTCTGCTCATGAAACCAACGAAAGACGATAGGACGCTCAACCCCCAACTCTGTCGCCAGTTGGCTTTGGCTGATGTCGTAAGACGTTAAAACTTGTTTGAGTGCTTGACCTGCTTTTCCCATAGTTTCAATTTAAAACTAAGGTTTTGTTAAGTTGAGGATTATCCCGCAAAATCTCCTCCTGCAAGACTTTATTGACCAACTGATCCAGCTTCTGGGATTGATCACGCTCAACCCAGACTAAACGGTGGGTTTCCTTTCCATCCGGTTGCGTTACCGTAATGCGACGCGCATCAAACCCTTCCCCTTGGTCGCGAGTTTCATGATCTAACGCTTCCAGATTCTTAAACCGCCGCGCTAAATCCGACAGTTTAATTTCAAACCCCGTGACATTTTCATCCGTCCATGACTCCGCCGGTTTATCGGCGACAATCATTACCAAAGCTGCTAACCACTCCCTGTCTGTCTTCTCCTCATCCACCGCCGCTTGGGTAAAACTTCGCAACGTTCGTTCGACACATTTCCCCACCAAAGGACGCGATCGCACCCGCAATTCTTCCCGTAGTTTTTGTTCCCGACTACTGACCCCAAACGCATTGTGCAGCAAGCGTTGACATTCACTCAACAAGCCTTTGTAAGCTGTATTAATCTCCCGTAGTACCTGCACCAGTTGCGAACGCAGGCTTTTGGCAATTGTCCCATCATCCCCGGCTTCTGTCTCAATCGGCGGTAAATTGAAGGACCTGGGTAACTGGGTAAATAACAACTCATCCGGTTCAGTTGTCTCCTTGAGTGCGGTCAAAACCCTCTGCGCTTCCTGACTAATTCGCTTGGTTTGCTTCGTATAAGCCGGAAGCCGATTAACAAATTGATATAAAGGAGTCACAACCGTTAACAGCGTAGCATTCCGGATTTTCCCTTTCTTAAGCTTTGATTGGCGTAAAATCGCTTCGAGTTCCTTAAAGACTTGCGATCGCAACCCCACCACTTCAAAATACTTCACCGCGTACCGCGAGGGATCTTTGACCAATAACTCAAAATGTTCTGAACCCAAAATTGGAATATACGTTCCATCTCGATAAACCCCCAGATCATCAACATGGTGTAGCAGAACCGCCGCTAACATCACCGGAATTGCCCCAGGTTTGATACCGTAGGGTGCAGCCGCTAAACGCTGATAAATTTGGTCAAGGCTTTTGGGTTTCTCCTTAGCGGATAAACAAAAGTCCTCAATCGCTTGCCAAAAGGAACCCACGTTAGACCCTTCCGAGGGTGGGTAAAAGTCCCACTCCCCCTCCTCTTGACGGTGAATACCTGTTTCCCCTAACAGGGAATAGTACATACTCACTTCCGGACCATAGCCTTTTAGTCCTAACCTTTCCTGATTCCCCCGTTCAACCATTGCTGTAATCAGTTCCCGTCTGGCTTTTGCGCCTTGGGAGGTGAGATCCCGACGGTTAATCAATTCATTCCACAGAATCGGACTTTGATCATAGACGCGATCGCACACCTCGGACAGCTTGGCATTAAAATCCGTAATGTGACCAATCCGTTCTGCTTCCCCCTGTACCCAACATTGCTGGTCATTCCCAGTCATCTCAAACGCTTGCGCCAGGGTTTCATCCAAAAGCTGTTCGGCTTGAACTACCCGAAAGCGCACTTCTTTGCGGGCTACCCCATCCGATTGTAATTCTGATGCCGTATCTTGAATCGCTTTCAAAGCCGCATATTCTCGGCTACGTAAGCGAAGAACATCTAATTTTGCTGCACCCAGTAAAACCAAAGGTTTGCCATCGTCAGTTACGGCGGGAACCTGAGTTGGCGACTCATCATCCACCCAATATCCCACATAACCATCCGCATCAGCACTGTCGCACTGGAGTTGAGTTAAATCCGATGTGCTATCTAAATAATGCCGTTCAAAATAGCGTAATGTCCCTGTTTTATAACTATGCCGTTGTACCACGATTGGTGGCAATGAACGCAGGGATGCTAACAAATTGACCAAAGAATAACGGTCTTTTTCCAAATACTCCGACAGGGCTTGATCCACATTAAAATCAGATCCCTGCCAAATTCGCAGTTCATCCATGGTGCGACGATGGGTAATTACTCCCCTTCGCAAAAGACCCTCAATAACGGTTTCCCAATAGGCAATTTGATCCGGGTTATTGGGAAAGTCACACATTGCCAACGTGACTAACCGCTTTGTCGCCCGAGTCGCCCCCGTTGTCGTCACCAGATTCAAAATACCAATCGCTTTGAGCACCTTGAGATAATCGGGTTCTAAATACCTCGCATCAGCAATCAAATCTTGGATTTCCACCCATCGTTGTAGATTAGGACGAGATGCCAGTCCCATCCCCGCCGCTTCAATGAAATAGTCGTAAATCCAATCTAATTTTAGAGTCGGTAAACTGAAACTTTCCCCGTCAAGACTAACCGTTTGGAGAAAGTTTCTCAACCCATAAGGTTCAGCACTGGTGAGAAACGTAAATAAGGAACGGTCATTTTGGGCATAACGATGGCAGAGTGTCGGTAACACTAAGGCGGATAGAGGATGTAGCGGATAAACCCCCTTAAAGATATTAGTTGGCAATTCCTCTCCTGTCAAAACCCTTGCTAATCCCTCTGACCACTCATTACCATAACTATTAAGTTGACAGGCAATTTTATCAGGGGATTCAAGGTTAATCACGTTCTCGATTAACCGCATCATTTGTCCAGCCGATTCAGTAAACGGAATATCCTCAAATCGCCCCTGAATCTTCGCCCACTCATTCCGCTGAACTGTGGCTAATCGTTGTCCGTATTCGGCAAAGGCTTGATGGAGAATGCCTAAAATATAAATCGGCGTTTTGCTATCTCCAGGAAGTTCCGCTAATTGTTGTAAGACATAGAGGTCTTCTGTCCCTTGGTTATAAGCGGCATATTCCAGATTTTTCCCTAATTCATCAATAACCAGAAAGACTCCTGTATTCGCTGCCTTAGCCACGTCTTGGACTAACTTCGGTATTTCTCGGTTGTCAATAATTTCTCCAGACTCTATTTCTGTATCTAAGTCCACCAACCTAGCCACAACAGGGATTTGATTCCGCTTAGCAGGAGATTTCCAAAACGTCTCTGCTCCTCGCAGCAATCCCCGCACAATTGTATGACTAATCGGTTCTCTTGCTGCTGTGGCTACAGCTCGAAATAAACCCTTTTCCGGAAGTTGGGTTAACGCTTGATAGTCACTACTTTCTGTACCTAATGTATGCCGAGCAATTTCTAAAGCAGAGGAACGCATTTGGCTCTGAGCAGGAGCGCAGACGGAGGTAAGATAATGGGTAAACGCAGACTTTCCGGTGCCATAAACACTGGTTAATGTCCAAGCATGATTGGCTTCAGCCGTGGTTAAGCCTTTTAAAATCCGTCGCAAAGCATCGACTGCCCGTTCCGTTAAAACATAACCCTTTAAAGCCTCTATTCGAGTTAAATCTCGCTCTACGTTCACTGAACGAGAGTAACGACGGTTGAGACTAAAATATTGTTCAAGCGTTTGACGATTCATTGATGACCTCTCGTTCGGTAATACTGATTTAATATCTCTTCTATAAGTACAGTAGCGTCTTGAGTAAACGAAAATTGAACTAATCCAGCGGTATCAGAAAGGGCAAGTCCTTTCGTGCTACGAGATGTCTTCTCAATCGCTTCGGCAATTGCACTTTCGGGGAGTTTAAAGACGACCCCAGGACTCCCCGTGTCGTAAGTCAGACTGGAAACTGAAATGGTTTTTGAACTGCCACGAGTTTGGGCATAATCTAAACAAGCCGTAACAATAATCTCAGCCGGAAGATTCACTTTTTGTCCAATGCGGAAGGTATAGTATTTAGCGTCTACTGTCATCCGGATAATTCCAAGTTCAGCAAAAGGGCAATCAATAGAGTCTTCTATTAATTTCGTTTTCCCTTCTGGCTGACTATACATGCGGAGAATACAGGTTACATCTTTCTTGAGAGACGATTCAGCGGTACGAGTTCCTAATTCAGTTCTATAGTTTTTGAGTCCTCTGAGCAAATCTTCAGATGTAAATTCAACTTGACGGAATACATTAAAAGCGTAGTACCAAGCCGCAGCCTCACAAGGCGGTTTTAGCAGATACCAATGAAGTAACCATAACGAAGCTGGATCTTCAAGGAATGGATCATAACCCCTATCATCGAGAACTTTCCACCCGAAATCAGTCGGCTGGTCTTCTTCTAGAACCTTAAACGCTTGACACCAGTAGCGAATAGAACGTACCATGTTCTTCCCCACCCCTAAAATAACGGGGGCATCGTCTTTTAGAAATACGCTGGAGTCTTGACGAGCAGCATCAAATCCTTTTTTGAGCCAACTAAACCTTGGGTGAAAGGTTTCATGGCGGGCAAAAATAGGGGCAACTTCTTTTGGTGAAGTCTCTGCTTGGGATATTAGGGTCACTGTGACTATTTCTTGATTAATTATACAGCTTAGTACAAATATACCCTGTCAAGGCTTTTTTGTAAACCCCGAATTAACTTTATTTTTTATTTGTTAAATGCTTTTTGTTGATTATTAGTCCTAGGTATTACATTTTTTATAATAAGTTAAATTACATCAATAAAATCGATTAATCAAGAGCATTTTTATAAAAAATAACACGATACCTGTTGACTATTAAGATTATAAGTAGTCGGACAAAAGAAAACGGCACGCTCATTAAGTGCAAGTAAATCGCCCTCAAACCCTTACTATTGCCTGTTGCCTGTTGCCTGTTGCCTAATCTCAACCGTTAAACTTTAATTGTGTCCACCTACTTATATCCTTAATACGGAATTAATCCTTAACTTACAAGTTGATTAGTAGCCAATTTATTAGAGGATAGAAACCGCTTCAGATTAGGCGATGAGTTCACCCAATTGGGTGAATCGACAGGATGAAGTGCTATTTCTGCTCCAGCTTGTAGTATACATGTAGTAAAATTCTTATGGAGTTGCACAAATTGCAGCAACTCACTCATCTGCTTAATTCTATGACAACTCTAACCATGCGCTCCCACAGGGGTAAAGCCGACTTAGATGCGATCGCACTCCTCCTGAAAACCTGTGCCGCCGTTGATCCGCCCGACGAGTACCCCCCAGTATCCGACATATTAATGCAATTTGATGCGCCCTCAGTGGATCAGCAACGGGATATTCGCTTGTGGGAAGATGCAGAGGGTCAATTAATTGCATTAGCGGGGTTGATGACTCCCACAGAGGGCGATGTCCTTGATGGTTTTCTCTGGTTTCGTGTTCATCCCACGCAACGGGTTGAGTCTCTATACAGGAACATTATCGCTTGGGCAGAAGCACGAATGCAGGAAGTTTGTCAAGAACGTCATCTGGCGGTCAAACTGCTGGCTGGTGCTGGCGCTGAACAAGCTAAACGCATGACTCTTCTGGAAAACTATGGTTTCCGGATTGAGCGCTACTTTCTCACGATGATGCGTTCACTGTCTGAACCGATACCAGAACCCCAGTTACCCGATGGTTTTACCTTACGCCCGATTCAAGGTGAACCGGATGCTCAAGCTTGGGTGGCACTATGTAACGATACGTTTATTGATCACTGGAATTATCACCCAGATACCGTTGAAGCCTTTAAGCACAAGCTGAAGCATCCAGACTTTCGAGCGGACTTATCTGTAGTTGCGATCGCGCCTGATGGTACTTGGGCTGGATTTTGCGACTGCTACATTCCCAAACAAGGGAATCAGGGCTGGATTAATCTGCTGGGTACTCGGCGCGGTTACCGCAAGCAGGGTATAGCACGAAGCATGTTACAAGCAGTGATGCAACAGTTAAACCTAGAAGGTATGGAAACCGCCATGCTGTATGTCGATGCGGAAAATCCTTCTGGGGCGCGGCGGTTATACGAATCGGTGGGTTTCCAGACCACACACAGTCAAATCGCTTATGTTAAGGATATTTAAGGATGAATAGTATTACCCGACGTCCCTATCGTGGGGAAATCGACTTAGACGCGATCGCGAATTTAATCAATACCTGTGAAACTGTTGATCAGCTTGAGGAAGGCACATCCGTCACGGAACTCCAGCAATCCTTTGATGACCCCTTTATCGATAAAGAACGGGATCTCTTTCTCTGGCAAGATGCCGATGATCAGCTTATTGGTTTTGGTCGGCTGTGGATTGTTCCGACTGATACAGTGATTGATGGATTTCTGGGGTTTCGGGTTCATCCGACAGCACGAAGCGGTGATTTGCAGGAACAGATTATCACTTGGGCTGAGGAACGCTTGCGCCAGGTGAGTCAAGAACGAGGTTTACCTGTAAACGTGCGCTGTGGTTCTCGCGCTGATCAAACTGACCGGATTACTATTTTAGAACGTTGTGGTTTTAAGCGCGATCGCTATTTCTTCACCATGACGCGAAGTCTCCAGGAACCTATCCCAGAACCCAAACTTCCAGACGGTTTCACTCTGGGTTACAGCAAAGGAAAAGAAGATGTTGAGGCGTATGTAGAACTGTATAACCAGACATTTATCGATCACTGGAATTATCATGAGTTAACCGTTGAGCGCATATTACATGAATTGCAAGATCCATACTACAAACCGGAATTGAGTCTACTGGCGATGGCTCCAGATGGAACGTATGCGGCGTTCTGCTACTGTCGTGTGAATCCTGAAGAGAATCAACGCAACGGACGCAGTGAAGGCGAGATTGCTGTTCTAGGAACCAGGCGAGGCTTTCGCAAGCAAGGGTTAGGACGAGCCATGTTACTGGCTGGGATGCAACAACTCAAGGCGGCTGGTGTGGAAACAGCCAAACTGGGTGTTGATGCGAAAAACCTGTCGGGGGCGCTGCGGCTTTATGAATCTGTTGGCTTTAGTACGGTAAGGACTCATATTAGCTTGGTTAAACAGTTGCAAGCAGTCGGCTGAAAGTTAAGGGTGAGGAGCGTCTGTTGATTGGGCAGACTCTTCGCTTCGCTAGTCAGGTGTAGTACGGTGTGTAGGGGCGGGTTTTACTATTATCGTTTCTAGCTTTACCTATAAGTGACTAAACCCGCCCCGACCAATATGTTGCAGACGTTCCGGTGCAACGTCTCTACAGGCTTCCCCCGCCCCCACATCTCTGCCCCAGGAACTCCCCGAAAAAAATTTTTGTCCAGTCTCTTGACAAGTCTGTAGTATATATGTAGTATAAATACATGACAGAGAAATGAGAGGCACAACTCTTAACCTCAAACGTCCAGTCTGAACCTTGAAAATTGAATAAAACGTCGGGAATTTTCACGAAGGTCAATCAGGATTTTTGTAATCGGAATCGGTTCATTATGTTATTCCTGTATACCCCCCTGGTTCGTCATGTTCTCACGCCTATCGAGTGGGATACTAAACCGAATCAGCGAAATTCAACCCCATCTATGACGGCAAAAGAACATTTAGAGTCAAATGATAATAGTCAAAATCAAATGACTGCTCAAATCCGTTATAGCCAAACCCTCTATTCTTTAGAGCGGCGCTTCTTACTCTAAGAACTATCAGTGTTTGTGAACCTAACTCAATGCTGGTCGTTTTAACAAAATGAAGATGTTCGCTCCAGAAATAGATAAGATGAACACCAATCGAATCAAATTTGAGGAGGTGCCAGCATGGTTCACATTCGCTTTGAAGGTCGTTCCTATGATATTCCTGAAAATCAGCTTGGTGTCAAAGTTGGCATGAGAGATTCAGTTGTCAAGGAACGCATTGCTAACTATTTTGATGTCGGACGCGATCGCTTAACTGATTATGTTATTGATCGGCGTCCGAGTGGCGACCTAATCATCCGTCCTGAAGCCGTTTACGGTTAAAGTATTTGCATCAGAAATTAGTGGAATTCGCGCCCTAACTGGAAAAGCATACAAACGGTAGAGCATTCGATTGATAATCGAACTGTCAGAGGTTCAAATCCTTTCTCCCCCACTATTTGGGGGAGTAGCTCAGAAACACAAACCGCTTTTTGAACTTGCGCGAATTCCCACTCAATACATCGCGAGATTTACGGGTGCGATCGCGCCCCAACTGAAGAAGCTTACAAACTGGTAACGTCTGACTTAAACTCAGATTGTAGGTTCGATTCCTGCCCTCTCCGCCTCTGGGAGAGGTGTAAAAAAACAAGCTGCTTTGACTTGCGCGATCGCACCAATCCACTCAGATTTTGGATCAGTACAGATAACGGTAATTTTACCGAATTCCCTTCAATCCAAAATCTAAAATTCAGCACTTAATATCCCGCGCCCTTACTTGTGAAGCTTACATACTGTTCCGCCTACGAAGCGGGAGGTTGTAGGTACCCTTCGGGAACGCCTACGGCGAACGAGTCCTACTAGCTGCACTCAATGCAGCTATAGCTCAAATGGATAGAGCGCCAAGTAATACGGCTTTGCTAACTTGCGCGGGATATCTCTTATTTGCAAGTGTTGAAATTCACTTCGCGCCCCAACCGGAAAAGCTTACATACTAGCCAAATGGAAAAGGCGCTTGATTTAGGCTCAAGATCATGCAGGTTCAAATCCTGCGTATGACTCACGGCTTTTTAAACTTGCGCGAAGTGATTCATCCATTCAATTTTGCCCGCAGAAA
Organism: Coleofasciculus sp. B1-GNL1-01; assembly: GCF_040220235.1. NCBI lineage: Bacteria > Bacillati > Cyanobacteriota > Cyanophyceae > Coleofasciculales > Coleofasciculaceae > Coleofasciculus > Coleofasciculus sp. B1-GNL1-01. The sequence continues at coordinate 36,061 of NZ_JAVJTO010000035.1, read as the reverse complement.
TAAAGAGCGCTAACGCGCCCAAACTGAAAAAGCTTACATACTAGCTCACTGGTAGAGCAATCGACGGTAAATCGGTGTGTTGCGGGTTCGATTCCCGTGTATGAACCAACGGCTTTTTTGACTTGCGCGTTAGCTTTAATATTACGGGGGAAACGTCGATGTCAGTCAAAACGTTTGAAATTCTAGAACAACTTAAATCGTTAACTCTCCTGGAAACCTCTGAATTGGTCAAGCAAATTGAAGTCACATTTGGCGTCGATGCTTCTCCAAAACCCCTATTTTATAACAGCATAACCCACCTAAGTGATGACCATTCACCACTACCACCCGTACCGACTGAGGTTAATGTGATTTTAGATCATGTTCCCGCAGAGAAAAAAATCGCCATTCTCAAAGTGGTACGGACGCTAATGGGATTAGGATTAAAGGAAGCCAAGGATTTTGTTGAGTCAGTACCCCAAGTGGTGAAGGAAGCTGTTACGCCAGAAGTGGCTGAAGAAATCAAGCAACAGTTAGAACTTGCTGGGGCTGGGGTTTCGGTTCAGTAGGAGATTTTGAGTATGCGCGATCGCATTAATAAATCTTGGACATTTCCAGAGATCGAAGCTCTGATTCAAGTATTTTAGAATGTCACCTTTGGTTCGGATGTAGGGGCGACCCGCTTGCACAACGTAACACCGTTGTCCGCTTAATAGGCTCGGGTCGCCCTTTCCTCAACCCCATCTTTGCAAAAACAAATGGCAGTTGTCGCCGCGCCCTAATTGGGAAAGCTTACATACTTACCCTGTCACGGTAAACCCAACAGCTTTCTAAACTTGTGCGGCACTATTTTTTAGTCAAAACGTGCGACATTTGCCTCCATTCTTTTCTTAAAGGAGGTTGTCATGAATACCGCAGAACGCGACTTGCGTTTGGAAATGCTCAATAGTCTGTTAACCACCCCTCACCGAGAATTAAACAAAGTTGCAGACTTGCACAAAATGATGGTGGAACTTGACCCCATTTTCTATGGACACCTCGGTGTATGGTATCAGAAAGAAGGGGATGTTCGTGACCACAAAGAAGTCTTTGTCGGGAATCTGTTAACCAGTCAGTTAACAGAACACCGGGAAGCCGGATTCATGTTGCTGCAAACGTTTCCCCCTTACCAAGTGGCGCGAATTGTGGACTTCATGAAGCAGCATCAACAGAAGGTTCCTCGTTCCGCCCGAACCGCAGTACGGCGCTACTTGCAAAAGCGGGAAAAACAGCCCCAATTCTTTGATCGCGCCGCGTTGCGGGGACGCAAGTCAATGAAGCACCTCTACGCTACCTTGCACATTAAGCCGAGTGAGCGTGCGAATGCCATCCTGTTTAAGGATGCGCCTCCGGAGGATAGTTTAGCGTTTGCGCTCAAGCAGTTAGCAAAAGCAGAGACTCCCACGGAACAAGCACGGCAAATTGTCGCCCATAAGATTCCGTACACGATTGCCATTGGCGCAGTCAAGCAAATCACGCCCACGGTATTAGTCGCCCTGATTAATTCCATGACACCCCAAGAGGTGATTAATAACCTCAAGTCTCTCAAGGCGCGGGGAGCCATGGAACACCCTCAGGTGAAGGCGTTAATTGATGAAAAGCTGGTTGCAGCTCAATCGGATAGCCGTGTATCCGCCCTTAAGGGACGAGTTGCGGCTGAAGCCGCAGGGTTAGATCTCGCCACTACCGCTCAGTTAGAGCGCGTCATGGATGAGCAGGTGAAAAAGCGCGGCAAAATTGCCAAACCCACGGCGCTGTTGGTGGATAAGTCAGGCTCCATGTATCAAGCCTTGGAGGTAGGTAAGCGCCTCGCGGCGTTGATTTCCGGGATTACGGAAGCGGAGTTGTTTGTCTATGCCTTTGACACAATGCCCTACCCCGTCCAAGCCAACCTGAGTCGTGATACCCGATTGGGCGATATCTTGGCGAATAATCTGCCTCAAGAGCATCTCTACAGCCACTGGGAGCGTGCCTTTCAGCACATCCGGGCTGGGGGTGGAACCAGTATCGGCTGTAGCGTTGAGGCGATGCGTCGGCGTAAGCAGTTGGTGGAGCAGATTATCTTGGTGACAGATCAAGGGGAAAACACAGCGCCCTACTTTGGTAACGCTTTTGATGCCTATTGTCAGGAGTTGAATGTGTTGCCAAATGTGATCATCGTCAAGGTAGAGAGTTCCTACGACTGGATTGAACAAAAGTTGCGAGAACGGCAAGTGCAAGTGGATACGTTTACCTTTGCAGGTGACTACTACTCACTGCCAAATCTGATTCCGCTTTTGTCTCGTCCTTCCCGGCTGGAGTTGTTGATGGAAATTCTGGAGACTCCTTTGCCTGTAAGGGATGATTAATTGTAGTGGTGTGACCGATTAAATTGGGCGCACGTCTGTGCGCCCCTACAGTTTCCGGGTATATCAAAGCGAATAAAAAATTGGCATCTAATACAACAGGCATTAACTATAACATACATTCAAATTAAATAACGGATGACATAAGACATAAGACATAAGACATAAGACCAATAACCTGATTGGGTGAGGTGCAGTCTTCACCGCCTGTGATAGCTTGACTTAAGCACATAATACAATATACTACATATTCATGAAGCTTACCTTGGGACTGTTCGATCTGACTCTATTTTCAGGGGCAACAACGTAAACAATCGGCGGTGTAATCACCATTACTTATGACTCTAACAACGGCTCAACCTCAAACCCAATCCGTGGTACTCACGGCTTATGACTTGTGGAAATCTTATGGTTCCAACCATGTTGTTCAAGGTGTCAATTTTACGCTGAATTCTGGAGAAATTTTGGGTCTGCTTGGTCCCAATGGTGCTGGGAAAACTACTACAGTGGGAATGCTTTATGGTGCAGTAATTCCCAGTCGGGGTTTTGTTCAACTTGGACAGCATCAAATCCAATCTCAAGGACGTTTGGCGCGTTCCTCGATGGGAATTGTGACTCAAGACGATAATCTTGACCCCGATTTTAGTGTTTTCGATAACTTGATTTTCTTTGCCCATCACTACCGGATTGTTGGCAAAACTGCCCGAAAACGGGCAGGGGAGTTACTGGCACAAGTGGGGTTGCAAGACTATGCTAAACATCGGGTTGATCAACTCTCTGGCGGTATGAAGCGGCGTCTGGTGTTGGCACGGGCGTTGATTAATCAGCCGCAAGTGGTGTTTCTGGATGAACCGACAACTGGGCTTGATCCCCATGCGCGGCAAGATTTTTGGAAGTTGGTCAGTCAGCTTAAGCAAAAAGGCTGTGGGGTGCTGTTGACAACCCACTATATGGATGAAGCCCAACGATTGTGCGATCGCCTGATTTTACTCCAACAGGGTAAAATGATTGATCAAGGCACACCTGAGGAACTGATTGAGCGTACTGTTGGCACAGAGGTGATAGAAATTGAGGGTATTTCCGCAGAAATCCTCCAACAACTCGCCCATCAGTATCAAACATGGTATCGCTCTTTTGGCAATGGTTACCTGATTGGCTTACCAGCCGACAATCCCCACCCTCTTTGGGACTATCTGAGTGATACGCATCCTGTTAGCTTAACCCGTCGCCATACCAATTTAGACGATGTATTTTTGCGCCTGACAGGTACGTCACTTGACTAATTTTTCATTTGTCCTTCGCCATTTGTCATTTGTAAAAGAAAAAAGAATTATCGCATTGAGTCGGGGCGGGTTTATGAGCATCTGGGGGGCAACAAAGGGTTAGGGGAAACCCCCCTTACAGTTGCTAATCTGCTGCCACAAGGGATTCATACAAAATACAATCTTTGAAATCGCAAATCACAATGAAAGGCATTTCTGTTACCCCTTGGGGAGTCTACTCAGTCTGGCATCGTCATGCTAGGGTTTATCAGAAAACTTGGTTAGTGAATAGCTTACCACCGCTTTCTGAACCGATTATTTATCTCGTCGCTTTTGGCTATGGGCTTAGTCCCTTAGTCGGCGATGTCACCTACCACGGTGAAACGGTTCCCTACTTAAAATTTATTGCTCCCGGTATGATCGCCATTGGCGTGCTATTCCAATCTTTTTTTGAAGGGGCTTTTGGCAGTTTTATTCGCCTCAAATTCCAAAAAACATGGCAAGCTTTACTCACAGCGCCGTTAAGCTTCACAGAAGTGTTTTTGGGGGACTGGCTATGGGCAACGACCAAAGGAACTATCGCGGGTAGCTTGACAGGATTAGTGGCGGTGGTGTGGGGACTCTATTCAGGCTGGCATTTACTGATATCATTACCCCTAATTATTTTGGGCAGTATGCTATTTGGCGTTATGGGACTGTTTACGGCGGGTATAATGCGAACGATTGACCAAATTAACGTGCCACTTTTCTTGTTCATCGTTCCCATGTTTACCTTCTGTGGAACCTACTTTCCCCGCGAAACGTTACCGCCTATACTGGGGACGATCGCCAATCTATTACCCCTGGCTGCTTTGGTTGACCTATTGCGTTGGTCTCTAGGGTTACCAAAATTCTGGTTTTTGGAGTTAATTGGGCTGGTTCTAGGGATCGCTATTTTTTCCGGGTTGGCTTGGCGACAGATTTATCCCCAGTTATTTCGTTGATTGAATCAAAATAAGGGGACGACATTGCCGTGACCCTACCTCATTGGATACCATTGTGGGGCGACTCGCAGGGGAAACGGTGACCTATTGGACACCTGTAAGCCTTACTGGGTATTTACTGTAGCGATTGGATCAGGGCAAATACAGCCGCATTTCCCTTCAGCCGTCCCGATTTAAAACTCAACAACCTTATCATCCGGACTGTAAGCAAGTTAGGATGGATAACAAAGATGTGCAACAGGAGCGTGCTGGCATAGCCTGTGTTAGAGTGAGCGTAATTCCTTTGCAGTCGTTTTCCTCCAGCTTGTGAAAGGATTATGGTAATTACAAAACGTAGCCTCGTGGTCGGGGCGACCGCAGTAGTCTTAACAACGGTTGCAGTTACAGGGGCTGGTCTGCATTTATCTCAAAGTCAAGCTTTCTTTCAGGAAAGCCCCAAAGAGCTAGTCGATGAAGTCTGGCAAATTATCGATCGCCAGTATGTAGATGCGACCTTCAACCAGGTGGATTGGCGAACCATTCGGAATGAGTATTTAAACCGTGAGTATTCTGACAAGGAAGAAGCTTACGAAGCCATTCGGGAAATGCTCGAGACGCTGGATGATCCCTATACCCGATTCATGGACCCCGAAGAGTTCAAAAATATGCAAATTGATACCTCTGGGGAATTAACGGGTGTGGGAATTCAAATCGCCCAGGATGAGGACACGAAAAAGTTGGTGGTGATTTCGCCAATTGAGGATACACCAGCGTTTAAGGCTGGTATCCTAGCGAAGGATATTATCGCCAAGATTGATGGTCAGAGTACCGAAGGCATGGATGTGAATGACGCCGTGCAACTAATTCGTGGGAAACCCGGTACAGAGGTAACACTAACCATTCAACGCGACGAGGAGGAAATCGACTATACAATCACACGGGCGCGGATTGAAATTCATCCAGTACGCTACAGTTATCGGAGTACACCCACGGGTGGGATTGGTTATATTCGCTTGAATCAGTTTAGCGCGATCGCGGCACAGGAAATGCGCGAGGCGATTAAGGAGTTAGAGACGCAGGAGGTTAATGGCTATATCTTAGACTTGCGCTCTAATCCGGGCGGATTACTCTACTCCAGTATTGAAATTGCCCGTATGTGGATGGATAAAGGCAAGATTGTGTCTACGGTGAATCGTCAGGGTAGCTCAAATGAAGAGATTGCCAGGAATCGAGCTTTGACCGATAAACCGTTAGTTGTCCTAGTTGATGGCGGTTCAGCCAGTGCGAGTGAAATTCTGTCGGGCGCTTTGCAGGATAACGAACGAGCCACATTAGTCGGAACTCAGACCTTTGGCAAGGGCTTGGTACAATCGGTACGCGGACTCGGAGATGGTTCGGGTTTGGCGGTGACCATTGCGAAGTATTTGACGCCCAGTGGTCGTGATATTAATAAGGAAGGGATTCCGCCAGATATTGTTATAGAACTGACTGAGGAACAACGCAAGGAATTACAGAAGGATCGAACTAAAATTGGTACGCCAGACGATCCCCAATATGTAAAAGCCCTAGACGTTCTCAACCAGGCAATTGCCGAGGAACCCAATGATCGGGCATCAGTTCAAACTCCATAGGTAGTAGGGGATGTAGACGATGCATGTTCTAGACGTGCCATGACACATCTGGCGACAACGAAAGTCATGTCAATCTGATCATCCTCTACCCATTGACGGCTAACCTCTCAGTGTCATCAGTGCAATCAAAATCCCCCACTCTAATCTCTCTCTACTCCGTGAAATCATTGTTTTAGGCAGGTTGGCATTTGCCTGCCCGAATCAGTCCAATTCGACGTGCGATCGCGTCTTGCTGAGATGAAAAAGGTCCCCAGCGTTCTGAGGTTTCTTCACCTTCTACTTGAGTGCTGGGAACAATTTCGCATTGTCCATTTTTTTGCTTGACAATATACCAGTTTCGTGTATCAGACATAGGGATTTAGAACGACAGACTCTGCTAGCAAAAACCAATAACAATCACGGACTTTGAGCCGAATCAAGCTGGAACATGACTGGTGTTCCCCCCGATTCACCGCCCATAATCACGACTTTAGCATTGTTGGAACCTGCCAGTTTTTCCATCGCTTCAATTTCCTTTAACCTGAGAAATTGGGGATTAAGAGCCTGAGAGATAATCTTTTGAGCATCCGCCGTCCCTCTAGCTTCAATCCGTTTGCGTTCTGCCTCTTGACGCTCTTTTTCCAACGTAAATTTCATTTGCTGGCTTTCTTGCTCTGTCGCCAGCTTCTGCTGTACAGCCGCTTGCAGCGTTTCCGGTAATTGAACTTCTCTCAACAGAGCCTGCTCAACCACAAAACCGAGGGGAGCCAACTGTTCACTGAGCCGTTGACGTAGCTGATTGGCAACCTCTTGGCGTTTCGACGAGTAAATGGCTTCGGCTGGATAGCTAGCGGTCGTTTCCCGCACCAAGGAACGAAATCGGGAAATGATAATGTCTGTTTCCTCGGTGCCAATCGTTTTATACACATTAACGGCTTTATTTGGCTCAAGTCTGTACTGAAGAGAGACATCAATGTTAAACGCTAACCCTTCCTGGGATGTTGCTTCAATGGTTTCCTTGATATCTCGCAGTCGCGTGGAAAAATCTTCAACCTCAGCGAACGGGTTAACTAAATGGACACCCGGATTCAGGGGACGTTGAGAAACTTGTCCGAATAATTCAACCACACCAACATTCCCCGCCGGGATAATAATCAAAGTCCTAAAAACGGAAGCAATGACAGCAACGACACCAACGAGTAATGCTACGGCTCGCACGGTTAAACTTGTCCGTTTGTCTGGAAATTTGGAACTTGTTAAAAAGACAAGGATTGCTACGAGGGTGGTTAAGAGTGAAGCAATGAATGACATAAGCTTTTGGTTTGAGTGATTGTGTCGTCAGTTCTGGTTTTGGGAACAACCGTCACTAGCGATTTGATACCGATCACTCTGGCTTCACGCCTGAATTCTACGCAGAAGACCTATTTTTTTTACAAAGCTTAATATATCAAGCATATTACTACACTCTTTGGCGTTTGTAGTCGGCGCTTAAGTGCTTATGGCGCTAAAGCGCAACTACAAACCTAGCTTAAACTCAGTATTTATCCGTTGCCATTTCCATTTCCGGTAGCCGCGAGTACATTATCAGCCACCTTACCCGGAACTTCCTGGAGATGGTCATATTCCCAGTTAAAGAAGCCAATCCCCAACGTGAGCGATCGCAACTCTATGATAAAGTCATGCATTTCGGACTGAGGCAAATACCCAGAAATACAGTCCCATCCGTTCCAACCCGACACCGGTTCATAGTTGAGAATTTGTCCCCGACGCCCGGATATCAGTTGCAGCACTTTCGAGGTAAACTCCGTTGGTGCAGACACCTGAATTGCCATAATCGGTTCCAACAGTACCGGATTACACTTGGGCATTCCTTCCGTCATAGCCACTCGTGCGGCTTGTTTAAACGCCTGTTCAGAACTATCGACAGAATGATACGACCCATTGGTTAACGTAACCGCCACATCGACAACCGGGAAGCCTAAAGGACCTTGGGACAAATACTCCCGCACCCCCGTCTCAACGCCCGGAATATACTGTTTTGGCACAACACCACCGACAATGGTTTCCGAGAAGCTAAAGCCTTCACCACGCTCCATGGGCTTAATATCGAGGTAAACATCCCCAAATTGCCCATGACCACCACTTTGGTGCTTATAGCGCCCGTGAGAGGACGTAGATTTACGAATCGTTTCTTTATAAGGAATCCGGGGAAGGTGAGTATCCATCGGCAAGTTATATTTGCGCCGCAGTCGGTCTAATGCCACTTTTAGGTGTATTTCACCTTGTCCCCAGAGGATAATTTCATGAGTGTCCTCATGTTGCTCCCACGTTAATGACGGATCTTCTTCTAAAAGCTTCGTCAGCGCCCCACTGAGTTTAACTTCATCCTTGCGCTTTTCGGCGGTAATCGCTAAACCATAGACGGGTTTCATGGCTGGGGCTTTGGGTAATTCTTTTGCCCCTTTCTCCTCTGTACTCAGAGTGTCACCCGTTTGAATCCCTTCTAATCGCCCGATCGCAACAATATCACCTGCTTGGGCGGCTTGGGTAGACTGCTGTTGTTGACCAAAGATATGGTATAGTCCACCAGCCCGAATTCCATTCAGAACCGCACCATCGGTGAGTTGACCTGCCCAAACTCGCGCCAAGGACAGTTTGCCTCCTTGGGGAGTGTAATAGGTTTTCAGCACCTGGGCTACGGTTGTGCCACCTTTACCCGTCAATCCCCGACGTTCCGCTGTGGCTTCTGGGGCGGGGGCTTCCCGTAATAGGGCATCAATCAGGTGGCGCACCCCATAATCTTGTTCCGCCACGCCGATAAAGACAGGCACAATTAAATCCGCCCCTAATTCCATTTTCAGGTCTTTGACAATTTCCTCTTGGGGCGGTTCAATTTCCTCTAGGAGTTCTTCAAGTAAGTGGTCATCAAAATCTGCCAAGGCTTCCAGCATTTCTTCCCGTGCGGCATGTTCAGCGTCTTTCAGGGAATCGGGCAGGGGTACAGGGTCAGCCGGAGCGCCTGTATGATAATGAAACGCTTGTTCGGTGACTAAATCAATAAACCCGATTAGCTGTTCTGCTTTGCCAATCGGGTACTGATGAGGAACAATGGGACGGGAGGATATCCCTTTCAAGGCGTCTAAAATTTGGCGATAGGGTTGACCGCAGGCTCCCCCCTGGCAGGAGAGTTGATCAATTTTGTTGATAAAGACGAGGTGAGGGATTTTCCAGTCATCCAGAAACTTGAATAAAGGGGCGAGCATCAAGACGCGATCGCTCGTGGGTTCACAGACGACAACGGCAGCATCGACACCCATGAGCGCATTATAGGTTTCTTGGGCAAACTCAATCGAACCCGGACAGTCAATCCAGTTAAAGCGAATGCCCTGATATTCGCTACTGGCGACATTAATCTCCACCGTCATCGTGCGATCGCGTGCTTCGGCGATGGCATCACCAACGGTGTTCCCATCTTTGATGTTGCCTTTGCGAGATGTCGCCCCGCTAACGAACAACAAACTTTCTAACAGGCTGGTTTTACCACTCAAATAGGGACCAACAATTGCCACATTACGGATAGCTGTTACAGCGTTTTGGTTCATGATTTTCCCCCAGACTACGGGTAATCAGGTGATCGGTTAAGGGAGTGAGGTCTTGTCTGCTCTTTCAATGAAGCGATTGGCTCACCTCTTCATCTGCTCATTTGTGGCATTTATCGCTATGAAGAGCAGATCAGTAACTCTCTGTTTATCAAATTAGCGCGTTCTGTCCTCAATTTGATAATCTCAGCCCAGTTGGGTCAGGAAAATTACTATTGAGGTTAAAGTAACGTTGCTTTCCATCAATGAGTTCTAATTTTTCTGTATATTCTCTGGTTTAACAGTTAATTTTGTCTAAAAATGGTATAATTTTAGCGCCACATAAACTTAATATTTTTTTAACAATGATAGCTGGCTGGGTAGGCAAGCCGGGGAAGATATATGAGATCTGGTTCAGTTGACTATGAAACACCCACGTACCCCTAAAAAACCGTCTGTCCTCTGTCCTTTCACGACCTGCGAGGGTATACGTCTGTCTTCTGCCTTTTGCTATAAATTGAGCTTACTGTTGCTAAGTATTAGTATCAATGCAATTGCCGCTAATCCTTCCTTCGCATCGAATCGGGAAGGAAAACTTTCCCTGAACTCAGACGTGCCATGGCATGATTCTACATGCCTACTTGCCCCCCTGCACCCCTGCGAACTAACTGACTATCTTGCTCAATCTATCCCTCCCCTGAAGCCAACCCAACCCGCCGCACTCGAACAGCTAAACCAGGGATTGAGGTTAATTCAGCAAGGGAATGTCGCCGAAGCGATCGCGGCGTTTCGTCAAGCGGCACAACTGAACCCCCAGCTTGCCCCAGCGCACTATAATTTAGGGCTAGCCTTGCGCCAAGCGGGACAGTTACAAGCTGCCGCCAATGCATTTTACCAGGCGGCTCAGATCGATCCCAAGTTTGCTCTAGCTTACGCGAATTTAGGCGCAGCGTTGTTGGAAGGGAATAATTTACCCCAAGCACGGGAGGCGTTGAGACAGGCGATCGAACTTGATCCGGAGTTGGGGGTTGCCCATTATAATTATGGGTTGGTGCTGTCTGAATTGGGGGAGTATGACGTGGCGATCGCGGCATTCCAGAATGCGATACAGTTGAGCAGCAATGCGCCAGAACCTGCGTATCATTTGGGACTGGTTTATCTGCGACAGGGGCAGCTGGAGCAGGCGAAAGCCGCATTTGAGCAAGCCATCAAAATTAGTCCCCAATACCCCGAAGCTTACTATAATCTAGGGTCAATTTTATTTGAACAGGGAGATTTAGACGGAGCGCTAGAAGCATTCCGCCAATCTGCTGAAAGTAATTCGAATTATGCCAATGCTTATTATGGGGCGGGGTTAGTCTTTCTGCGCCAAAATCGATTACGCGATGCCCAGCAAGTTCTCGAATATGCCCGAAATCTGTACAGAAACCAGGGAAATGAGGAATGGGCAATCCGGGCTGAACAACTCTTGCAGCAAACTCAGAATCCTAACCGTTAGCTAATTTTCTATTTTCATAAACCATTGCCAATGAGAATAAACGGTGCCCAATAATAAGGATGATTAAGATGATTCATAACTTCAGGTTTTAGCCCATTCCGCACCCGCACGGCTACCCTCGCACCTCGTTGTTCTCCCAAAGCCGTATAATCACCCGTAATCAGAGCAATTTGGGCTTGTCGCAGGGCTTCAGCTTTCGTGATAGCCTCACCTTGCCATGCCGCATAAAAGGCATTCATCAACGCTTGAGTGCCGCCATCATCCACCGTCCATAATGAAGCAAGAGAAGCCCTAGCACCAGCCCTTTGCATCTGATAGCCTAGACCGAGAATTTCTGCACCTGTACCCAGATTGCCACCAAGTCCAGTTTCGCAGGCAGAAAGAACCACTAAATCCACGTTATTTAGGTTCCAATTGCGGACATCAGCAATGGTAACCGGAGTCCCATCGCCAAAAAGAATAAAAGAATCTTCGGGTGTCCCTACCACAATTGCCCCATGGGTGGCAAAGTGCAAGACGTTATAGTCGCCCATTTTCGGTTTTGTGTCTTCCGGGTTGAAGGCGTTATCAAAGAGTTGAGTGGTATTGGGAACCGTTGCGGCTAACGTTTCCACTTCCACACCGGCATAGGGTAAACCACCAAATTCAAACTGTTCTTGACCAATTGTAAAGCTGTAGTGTCCTTCCGTAAATGCCCCCGCCAGAATCTTGAGTTGGGATTGGGGTTTTGTGTTGAGTTCAGTCAGAGAAGCCGCCGTAATATTATTGATGCGGTAGCGTTCAACTAACCATTGTTCACCATCGTGCAAAGCCGCAAGCGGAATGTAGCGGAGTTGTCCGTCGGGGGCGTAGATCAGGGTTTTGGCATCTGCTGCGGTAAGGTCATTTTCTAAGGGTTTAATCAACCAGTTGTAGAGTTTTTGAGCTGGGGTTTTGGCATTATAGGTAGGATTTCGTAAGGCTTGATGTAAACTAACAATTGCTTGATTAAGTTGTTCTTTAGTAACGGTAACAGTACGGCGAATAGGGGGAGAGTCAGGGGTGGCAAGGATAAGTTCAATGCGGTCATCTAGAATTAGGGGATAGAGAAGGACGGCATTCTGGTGGAGATTTTTGAGGTTATCTTGTAAGCCGATAAAATCTTCTAATTCGTCTACTAAATCAGGTTTGCGTGTCTTTGGAGTGAGTTTAGAAATTAGTGCTTCTACTTCGTCACTTTCGATAAAGGTGTTGAAATCGGCGAGAATGGTTTCTTGAGTTTCCACGAGTTGAGCGATGCGCTGTTCCTCTTCGGGAGTACGATTACTTTTCTGTCGCAATTGGGTCAGTTCTTTCCCCAGAGTAATGGCTTGATCAAGAATGGCTTGGTAGTTTTCTGTAACTTGTTGTTCTGGGGGTAAATTGGGTACGCCTTTAGCTGTATTTCCTGTACCGCGCACGTTGTTCAAGTAATCGTCGAGTTCTTGTACTTTGAGTAAATCGAGGACTCGTTGGGCTTCGAGGATACGGTTTTGTTGTAATAATAAGTCAGCTAAATGGCGATAATCCTCAGCAATGGTTTCAGTGTAGGATTCCTGTTGGTCTTGGGAAAGTCCTTTGATATTATCCCGAATCGCTTCTCTAACATTGACTGCCTGCTTGAAGAAGATAATCGCTAATTCTGGCTGGTTTTGTGCCTCTAGCAAGTAACCAATATTATTGAGAGTATGTCCTTCACCTCTTTTGTCACCCGTTTCCTGAGCAATGACCAAAGCTTGCTGATAGAAATCCCAGGATAATTCGTACTGCTCTAGTTCAAAGTAAACTATTCCCATATTGCGGAGAAACAACTCTTTTAATGGCTTGTTCTCAAATGACTGGCTAATGGTTAAAGCTTGCTGTAAGAACTCCAAAGCTAATTCATAGTTTCCCTGTTTGAGATAAACCATCCCAATATTATTGAGAGTCAATCCTTCCAGCAATTTTTTTTCTTCTTTATCCCTGTCGCTAACTGTTTTGAGGTCGGCTAAAGCTTGCTGGTAAAAATCTAAGGCTAATTCGTACTGTTTGAGCTGGAAGTGAACATCCCCAATAGCGTTGAGTGCTTTCACTGCATCCGGATAGTTAACAACCCTACCGTTAGGTAATTTATAGCTTGTGCTTTTGGCAAGTTCTAGGGCTTTCTGATAAGACTCCAAAGCTAGGTCATATTGTCCGAGTAACTCATAAATCTCTCCGACCTCGAAATTGACGTTCGGCAAACCCCACAAAGCAAATTCATTACGAATTGACAACAATTGCTGATAGGATTCCAACGCTAATTTATACTCTCCTAAGCTTCTGTAAGCAAAGCCCATTCGATAGAGAATGTAGCCTTCCGATTCCTTTCGACGAAGTTTTCTCTCAATAGTCAAAGCTTGTTGGAATTGATCTAGGGCTTCTCGATATTGATTTTTCTCGATGAGCTGGCGAGCTTGGGTATAATACAGATTTGATATCACAATGAGGGCATATCTTTCCCTAGAGTCACTTCCGACTTCGCTACTAATTAGCAAAAATCGCTGGTAGTAATTCAACGCCTGATCATATTCTTTTATCCGTTCGTAAACTTCTCCAATATGGTAAAGGGTTTCTTCTATACCCGCCTTGTCGCCTATTTCTTGATAAATTAATAAGGCTTCCTCGAAGCTGCCTAATGCTCTTTCAAAGTTACCCCTGGTCTGGCGATGGAACCCTTCTCTAAACAGTCGATCAGCTTGATTTTTCTTATCTTGGTCTTGCTCGGAAAGAGTCTGTGCGACTGAAGGCGGAAGACTCAAGGTAGGTAGTAAGAAGGCAGAAGTTAGCGTAAGCAGCAGCGTGGCAAAGCTGAAACTGACTAGATTTAGACGCATGGTTCAGTCCTCGATCACGGGAAAGTGCAGATGGCTGGTCAATTATCTATCTTTCATCGGTCAGGGAGACATACAGTATCTTTCTTGTTGTGTTAAACAGTAATAGGTACAATAGCACGTCTAATTCAGTTGTACAACTCAGATAGTTGCTTGGCAATTCGATAACAATATAGACAGTAATTATGAGAAGTTTACTAACGATGAAATTGACTAGCACAATGGCTCTGCTGATAAATTTATGGGCATTCAGTAGTTGGGGATGGGAAGTCACTCAAGCGGCTGAACCTAGTCAGGGGAGTTCTTTTAAAGAGTTATGTCAACAGCAAGCCACTTTATCAGTTGAGGCGGGACGAACCGTACAGGTGTTGTTAGCAGAAGTAGACACCAATGATTGTGAACTCGCTGCCGAAAATCTGTCAAATCGTACTAAGCTGATCCTCAACGAGGAAGAAGTGAGTGATCTGAGTCCCTTATCAGGACTAACCAACTTGGAGGAGCTTGTTCTCAGCGGCAACCAAATCACTGATGTTACCCCTCTAGCAAAACTCATCAATCTCACTCGGCTTTCCCTGGATGACAACATAATTACTGATGTTAGCTCACTAGCCAAACTACAAAACCTGGAATCGCTTTCCCTCAGCCGTAACCAAATCACTGATGTTAGCTCTCTAGCAGAACTACAAAACCTGACTGGGCTTTACCTTAGCCACAACCAAATTACAAATATTAGTCCTTTAGCAGGACTACAAAATCTGCATTGGCTTGACCTTGACAGCAACCAAATCACAAATATTAGCCCTCTGGCAGGATTACACAACCTGCACAAGCTTAACCTAGAAGACAACCAATTCACAGATATTAGCCCTCTGGCAAAACTCACTAACTTGACTGAGCTTGACCTCACCCTCAATCAAATTACAGATATTAGTCCTCTGGCAAAACTCACTAACCTGGAGACGCTTTTTCTCACTCTCAACCAAATCACAGATGTCAGGCCACTGGCAGGACTAAAAAATCTGGACGCCCTCCTTTTAGAAGATAACAAAATCACCGATATTAGTCCTCTTGCCAGACTCACTAACCTGGAGAGTCTTATCCTCACCTACAATCAAATAACAGATATTAGTCCTCTTGCCAGACTACAAAACCTGAAATGGCTTCGCCTCGATAACAACCAAATCAAACATATTAGCTCTCTGCCTCTGGCAAGACTCACAAGCTTGGAGAGCCTTGACCTAACAAACAATCAAATAACAGATATTAGTTTTCTTTCCAGACTACAAAACCTGAAATGGCTTGACCTTGAAAGCAACCAAATCATAGATATTAGCCCTCTGGCAAGACTCACAAGTCTAGAAAGCCTTGATCTAACAGACAATCGAATTACAGATATCAGTCCTCTAGCCAGACTCACCAATCTGAAGCATCTTATTCTCACCGACAATCAAATCACAGATATTAGCCCTCTAACAGAACTCACAAACCTGACTAAGCTTGGTCTCAACGGCAACGAAATCGAAGATATTAGTTCTCTTTCCGGACTACAAAATCTGAACTGGCTTTACCTCTACGACAACCACATCAAAGATGTTAGCCCTCTGGCAAAACTCACAAGCCTGGAGAGCCTTGACCTAACAAACAATCAAATCACGGATATCAGTTCTCTAGCGGGACTTACCAGTCTGGAAGTGCTGTACCTTACAGGCAATGCGATTCCTTCGGATAGCTCCGCTAACGCGCAACCAATTTGCCCAGTCAGTCCTCCAGATATTTGCTATTTTTGAGAACTCGCTTGATGGGTGAGATTGTGATAACCCTATTTTAAAGACTTTCATTTTTATTTCCTAAACAGGTATACAGAACCTGAACCTTCGTTGAATGGAGCGCTAATTAAAGCATTATTTCCATCTATAGCAATTGAACTACTAAATGCATCAAATTTAGCCCCATCAGGCGCTGTAATTCGCTGGAGTAGTGAACCGGATCGTATGTCAAAAAGGTAGGCAGAACCAATTTGATTATCATCCGAAGAGCCGATGATAGCATAATTACCGTCTATAGCTACTGAAAGACCAAATGCGTCAATCGCATCGCCCTCCGGCGGGATGAACTTTCGGAGCAGAGAACCAGTTTTTATGTTAAACAGGTAAGCGGAACCTATTTCATCATGAGTCCAAGAACCAATCAGAGCATAGTCGCCATCTATAGCTAATGAACGACTGAATCCGTAGCCTAGATCACTATCAGGAGCCGTAAATTTTTGGAGTAGGGAGCCAGTTTTTACGTTAAACAGGTAAACCGAACTAACGTCATCGTAACTCCCAGAGCCAATCAGAGCATAGTAACCATCCATGACTAATGAGTGACCGAATATCGTAGCCGTATAACCATCAGGGGGCAAAAATTTCTGGAGTAGAGAGCCAGTCCTGACGTCGAATAAATAAGCGGCTCCACTATCATCTCCCTTATCATCATCTAACCAGGAACCAATAAGAGCATAATTACCATCTATGGCGACCGAATTACCAAATTCATCATCCCAATTCCCATCAGGAGCGGTCAATTTCCAGAGGAGGGATTTAGTGTTTATGTCAAACAGATAGACTGAACCACCATTATTACCATTGGATGAGCTAATCAAAACTTTATTGCCATGGATAGCGACTGAACGACCAAATTGGTCTCCCCAATCACCATCAGTGGGTTCAAATTTCCAGAGTAAGGAGCCAGTCGTCAAATCAAACAAATAGGCTGCACCACTATCCGTTGAATTATCACCTGCATCGGAGCCAATAATAGCATTACTCCCATCTATGGCGACTGAATTACCAAATCGGGAGGTGAAACCCCTAATTTTTTTTATGAAGTTAAACGTATGAGTTGTCGCAGGAGCCTCCAGCCTCCAGCCAAACACTACGCTTGTCCGTGCTGGAGCGTTATTTGTCGTCGATACGGATAATGTCTCTCCCGTAGCATTCTGGAATTGAAACAAGCAAAGTCCCAATCCAGTACCTGAACAGTCAACCACTTCGGTGTATCCTTTTTCAATTAAACTGTCAATGACTGCGCCTCGCTCCGGATTATTAAACTGAGCCATATTAAATATCGCTTGCCACCCTTGCTCAATTAACAATGTTCTGGCATCTTCATAGATCATGCCTTGACGCAGCTCAGGTATGGGTTGCGCCAAGGCGGAAAAATTTACCCAGAATACCGTATTCAAAACCAGGCTCGAACAGAATAGTTTAAGCATTTTGGCAACCATAAAAATATTTCTTGATTTTTGAAATTAGTCTCTGTAAACTGTAATAGTACCATAAGTGTATGGTTATTGAATAGAGAAAACCATTGAGGGGAAGTAATATTTTTACGTCAGCCCTAATTAATCCGCACAATTACTCATCATTCCCTGGACTTCATTGTATGAACAGAAAATGCTTGACAGCTAGTTTTGTTGTTTTATTAATGTTCTTGGGCATTGTCTTAACAGCAGATGATATGTTTTTGGCTTTAAAGAAGGCGACCAACATAAATTTCACTGAAAAATCTAACCAAGAAAATGCGGCGCGAATATTGAAATGGAATTTACAGAAATGCCCAAAAATAATTTACACAGGAAGTGAATATGGAGAAGCAACTGTAACGATAAAATGTAGTAACGGTAAAGCGTATTTGTTATCCCATAGCTCTACTCATTCAGACTTTCTTGATGTTTATGATTGGAATATAGACGAAATAGACTTCAATACATTAAAATACAATCTGGGAAATTCTTTTGAAGAGTGGTGTCTCCAACGAACCGGCTTGTCAGCCGAAGCGAGAAAAACAGTAGAGGTGCTGTTAGAAGAAGCAGGAACGAGTGATTGTAAACTTGCTGCCAACAATGTTTCCAGTCGTACTGAGCTTTACCTTAGCGGAAAGGAAATCACAGATTTAAGACCTCTGGGAGGACTCACAAACTTGAAGACGCTTCGACTCCACAACAACCAAATAACGGATGTCAATCCTCTTTCTGGACTCACAAATCTGGAGAAGCTTTACATCAGCAGCAACCCACTTGCAGATATTAGACCTCTTTCCGGACTCACGAACCTGACTGAACTGGATCTCAACGACAACCAAATAGAAGATGTTAGCCCTCTTTCTGAACTCACGACTCTGAAGGATCTTCGCCTCAACAATAACCAAATTACAGATATCAGTCCTCTAGCCAGACTAACAAATTTATGGGTACTTTACCTCAGCTACAACCAAATCACAGACATCAGTCCTCTAGCCAGACTAAAAAACTTAAGGCTGGTTAACCTGACAGGTAATCCAATCACACACAGAAATTGCCCAGTCTTTCCTCCAGAGATTTGCGATTTTGATACCTCACCCTGGGTTCCTTAAAGTTAAATGGCTACCCACCTAATGCGGGACAAAATTTCAGAGAGATTGTCTGAACCCCTTGCAGCCTGAAAGCCTTTTCCCGTGGGCTGTCCCGTCTTAAGTTGGTAGCCGTTAAATTAATCTGAGTCGGGAACGATTTAAGCAGTTATTCAATCAGCACAAGTTGTTTATTGTTCCAAATAAAATACTGAGTTTCTACGCCAGGAGGAACGTAAGTGGATTGGATAGTTTCGGGTGGATCAACTACCAGAAGATTACTATCAAGGCGAAAATCTAATCCAACTGAAGAAACAAAATCGGGAAAGTAGACAGAGCCTGTGTAGGCATCAACAATGGCAAATGCTTGGCAAGTAGTACCACACCCCCAGGTCGCAATTGTGTAGTGTTGGGCAAAGTTAGGACCATCTTTAATCCCATACTTTAAAGCGTCTCTGAAGGTGGAAGCTTTAGGATGACTGTCAAAATCAATAGGTGCGTGCTGTGTCAACGTTACAGTATCAACCGGATAGTCGTCGAAGGTTGGTGGATTTGTACTTGGGTTAACCTCAATGCTATCCTTTTTCAGGTGAGGATCAGCTTTTTTTAGAAGTTCAACAATTTCGGTATATCCATTGTGTTGAGCCATGGTCAAAGCTGTATCACCGTAGAGGGATTGAGTTGTTACATCAGCCCCATTGGCTAGTAATAATTTTACGATTTCGATATGTCCACCTACGGCTGCTCTGATCAGAGCCGTTGTGCCAACATCTCCAGCATCTTGGACATCAATATCTGCCCCTTTTTCAATCAAAATTTGAGCGATTGCAAGATATCCCTCTCCGGCTGCATAGATGAGAGCCGTTTCTCCTTCACCGCTTTCAAGGTTAACATCTGCATCAGCCTCTAACAAAACATTAAAGACATCGATATCTCCATTCATGGCAGCAAACATCAAGGCAGTGATAGCATTTGGATTGCTAGCATTAGCATCTGCACCATTAGCTAATGCCGCTTTCACTCCCTCAAGGTCTTGCTCCCTAACCGCTTCTAATAAAATTGAATTGTTAGCTTCCTTTGACTCAAGTGTTGCCTGTGAATTTGATGTGACTTTATTTTTAACCTTCTTAGATTCTGTCGTTGAACTGGCTGGTTGTGAAGCAGGTTGGACAGGTTCAGTTTTGGGTGAAACAGCATTGGTTGAATCTGTAGTAGATTCTTGATTGAGATTTTCTGCTGATTCTTGAGTACAACCGCCAATCAGTATTGTAGACGTTAATAATAACCACAACCATAAATAGTATTTCTTGATAATCATCTTTTTTTAACCTGTATGGAGTAACAAAATATTAACTACTTTTTGACATAGGCTCTACATTATCAATACAAGCGTTAGAGACTGCTACTGCTCGATAATTACTGGCGACTTCAAAAACTAAACCCGATTGGTCATCACGAATCGTCTTTAACCGTTGAGCCGGAGTGCTATCTTCCTCTTCACAGCTATATCCTATTGAGGATTGAGTCAGGAGAATGGATAAAGCCATTAATGGGATGCTGATTAGAGCCGTTTTGAGTTTCATCTATTTGCTCATTGGATTGACAGCTATATTATCACGCGAGTCAAGGGATGGCTTGATACAAATAATTGTCATTTGATTGCGATTTGTTAAAAATATTGAACTAAAGTAACAAAGCGATCGCGCCGCCACTGTGCCAGTGTAGGGTAAATCATCTTGACCAGAAGGGGTATGCGATCGCCCCAGCGACTTTTTGCATAAATCTGAAATCGAGGGGCAATAAGTACAATGATACCTGCCGATTCATAACAGGAACATGAATCATGCACAAGCTAAATCAGCCAAATCGACTACAGAACCAATCCATACCTCCCAGAAATCCAGTTGGGAGTGAGGATAACCACTCTAGAAGAGTATCTCCCAAACATGAATCTGGTTTCTTGACCAACGCACTAGGATGTTTACTGATTGTGCTACTAGGACTCAGTGCTTGTGGGCAACCTGTCAATCAGAATGACCGTTCAACTCAGGAACCTCAACCTGAACCTAAATCTGAATCTGAGTTATCCCAAACCGATTCACAGGAAACTGAATTGTCCCAAGCTGAATCATCTCCACGCCGTTCCCAGAAAACTCAAGTTTCAGATGCGGCTGAATCTCCCGTTCAAAACCGAGTTAAAGTCTTTTTTCCAGTTACCGAATCGTCAGATCCTACTACCGTCAAATCCGTTTGGCGAAACACATCCAGTCCAGGTGTTGCCAAATTCGCGCTCACTCAACTCCTCGCCGGTCCCACTTCCTCGGAAAAACAGCAGGGACTCTCCTCTCTTACCCCTTTAAGTGGACGTTCTAACTGTGGTCAAGATTTTACGATTTCTATCGATGAGGGTACAGCATTTGTACAATTTTGTCGTAAAATAATTCACTATGGCATTGCCGATTCAGTGCGAATGACAAGCGCAATTGTGGAAACGCTCCAACAGTTTCCGACTATTGTTGAGGTGAGTATCCTTGACCAAAACGGAAACTGTTTGCTGGCTGACGATGAAGGGACTCTTTGTTTAGAGAAAGGACTCAATCGGGCAAAGCTAAATCCCCGATCCAAAATTGCGATTAATGGCTTTGGAACTGTAGATATTGGTATGACTGTTAAGCAGGCGTCACAGGCGGCGGGAGTTGATTTAGTCCCGATGGACTCAAATCCTCATCCGGATTGTAGCTACTATCAAATGGATCAAAATCCCGAAGAACTTGGTGTTTCTTTTCTAGTGAGTAACGGACGTATTGCCCGAATTGACATTGAAGACTCTCGCCCTCAAACGATTAGTGGCGCAGGAGTTGGTGATACAGAAAAACGAGTTCAATCGATTTATAAACAACGGCTTCGGGTGAAGCCCGCAGTCCATCACGGTAATTTCCTGACGTTTGTTCCCCAAAGCCAACGCGACAAAAACTTGCGCCTTCACTTTCGTACAGATGGAACTCAGGTGTCCCAGATTGTTATTGGTCAACTTCCAGAAGTAGATTATGAAGAAGGTTGTTTGGGTTTTGCTACAGCGTACTAAGGAGAGTTTTACCTATATTTTTGTGAGTAAGTTAAAAATGAAAACACTAATACATTCCATTACCTTCGTGTTCATGTTAGGTACAATTACTCAGTTTAATTATGCACAAGCTCAGTCATCTACAACTGATGAAGAACTCCAAAAATTGACGCCTGACCTTCAGAATAAAGTTGTATACCGGAGTCAATTAAAGCCTGCTCCTAGTTCCGTCAGTTTAATCGTTAGTCAATCTTCTAAACAGAATGTTGATTCTGACTATTCAGTTGAGGAAGCAACCAATCGACTAATTCAAAAAGCCAATGATTTCAGGTACACCTTGTCAAGAGGAGACAAGTTGGAGTCCTTTATGAGTGACAGTTGGTCATTTGACCATAGGATTTATCATTGGAGGATACATTATTGTCCAGATGTTCAAGGTAATAATAGGGTATAAAAAAAAGTCTTTAGGAGCTTGGTATGTACGAATATTTAAAGGAATTACAATACGAATATTTGCGTTAATAACTCTATTATGGTGTTTTTTATCCATAAAATCATTATGGAATGACTGTATAATGAGAACTTTTGACTAATAGAAATTTTGACTGATAAGAGTTTTATTGAATTTATATGTCATGCTTAATGTTTTAAATGCGACTGCTGTTGGTATCTGGTTTTTAACTGTTTATGCTAGACCTAACACGGTCGAAGTCAAAGAGGTGATGGTATTAACTATTGGATTAATGATTGAGTTGTACATTTTTACCAGAATGAGCGAGGTTTTAATGAGTAAAAACAAAGGGTATACTATACCTGGAAAGGTGAAAATTTTGGCAGGAATTACTCTATTCGTTTGCGTTATAGGAGTGATAGCACTGTTCAATTTATTGGCTGTACTAGCACCAGCTTTAATCGAAACATGAATGCTTCAATTGAAAACACTCGTTCTGATAACTAGCGTATTGATATTTAGCAACTAATGTCAATGTAATAACGACTGTTACAGACGTTACGTCGCCTTCAGGAGTAATATAAATGAGCTGCAAAATATTAACCATGAAGATGAAAACTAAGATAAACCTTTGCGATCGCCTGACTCGACTAACCCTAACGTCTCTCTCCCTAGTTGTAGGATTCCTGTTACTTCCCTCAAAATCGGCTAGGGCTGAAGGTGATGTTTATATTGATATGGATTGTCACCATGTTCCCAACTCTGTGATCGAAAACCTATCTGAACCTCCTTGGTTTGACTATAAACGAATTTTCTATAGTCGAAAGTTTACAGCAAACGGTCAACCCTACTGGTTCTACGCCGCAACACATACAGACGGAGCGGCTATGTTTTGTATCTCTCAACCCAATTTTATCCAATCTAGACGTATAAGTCTAAGTGAAATTAGTAGTCAGTTTATTGAAGGCATTGAGCAAAACTCAAATCTCAGTCCAATTTTTATTGTCCAAGTTAGACAAGGGCAAAATACGGGTGTACCCTTTGTTGACTATAGATTGGATTTGAGTAACCCTGAACGCCCTCTCATTTCTTTTGTGCGTGAGGGGTGTTGTATCTATTTCTAAAGAAAAACGATCCTGAGAAATTTAATCCAACTTGGGGACAAGAATTTTGCAGCGTTTGAGCCAGCGTAAAAGTTTTATCTTTGTGACCACGAATACTGAAGGAATTCTCAGATGAACCAGCCTGATCGAACTGTCGTTTGCGCCTTAGCTGCCGTTACATGGCTCTCTCTTGCCAGTTGTGCAAGAAACTCCACAGCCACTAAAGCGCCAACGGCTCAATCCGACAATTTGAGCATTTCAACAACCAATTCGCCTCCTTCAATTACCAGGGAGGCTGACTCCAAAACATCAATCGCTCAAAATACGGGAAATTCCCGTTATTCCGATCAAGAAATCCAACTATCTCAACAAACTATTTCCATCGTTACAACTGTAGATATTCCGGGATTTAATGCTCCCATTTTCAAACCAACCTATCTTCCCTCTGGATTTTATCTGATGGAATTTCAGGCGACTGAAAACTATTACATAAACGCCTCAAACCCTTTTAGCTACTCAATTATTTATCGAGAACGAGAAAAAAATACCTGTTTAGAACTTTATGATGCTCTTGACGGTACATCATTTGAATCGTTAGGACTATCAGAAATTTCGGTGAATGTTTTGCAAGGTGAAGTCACTGTTTATTCCGGTAATGTGGAGGACAGACCGATGATCATTGCTCGGGTCAAGGGGGAACAGGTTGGTCTACCCTCCAGTTACTATTTTACCTTGATTTCCGGTTATAGTGATTGGTGCGAGCCTGTTAGCATAGAAGAATTTATTCAGGTATTGCAATCCATGAAGCCGCTCAACTGAGTTCTCTAATGTCACCCAGTCACAACCAAAGCAAACCCGATCAAAATACTTGAGTTATTTATATAAAAAATACAACAGCATTTTGGGCAACAATTACAGTTTGCATATAGTAATTCATGGGGATCGAAAGAACTGGGCAATGCTCCAAAGTTCAATTCGGGTATTAATGCTGATCCGGCAGGATAGTGCGTTTGAGGAATCCCAAAAATCAAATTCGGGGCAAAGCTTTCGATGTCTTCTGCTTCAATTCGGGCATTCGTTAATTCTTCAGGAAACGGAACGTTGGGGCGACGACAGTGGGTATTATAAGTCATATCTCTGTTTCAGCCTTAGCTTGTGAACTCTTTGATTGACTTATTAGGGGTGGGTTTTTGAAATTATGCATTTGAGTGATCCAGACTTGGAATTCTTCCCAGAATTGAGAAGCGGTTGTCGTGGTTTTCAGAGTGAGAGCGTCTTTCTGGGAAAAAACTGTCACAATAATTACCCATGTTCTCGAAAAAAGTCAGTTCAACTTGAGTGGCTTTTACCGTCCTCACCAGTAAGAAGCTGTCTAGGCATTTAACATGGCTCTGTCATAGACGAGTTCTGGGTTGTAATAATGTTAGGCGAGGTGAAGTCGGCTTGCTTTAACATAGGGTTCAATCCCATAGGGCTGACAGGATAACCTAATTCAATCAGTTTCTTGTCTGTTGGCATTAAATGAAATGAGATAAAATCACATTATTTTTTTCTAAACAAGTCCTGGTTGAACCTTGAAGTTACACGTTTGAGTGAACTATAGTGACGGTGGATTAATTAGAAGCTTAAGCAAAAACTTAAACCGAGAACTAAAGTTATGACATTTTTATTGAACTCTGATAATGTTTTCGATTATTTAGTTGAGCATAGTTTTTGCCATCCCTCAGAGCTAGCTCTCAGTCAGGTTGAGCCAGTTGCTGCCAAAAACTTTAACTTATTGGTAAAATTGACCGATACTCATAAGCTTTTGGTCAAGCAGGAACGGCACAATCAGGACGGAAAAGCGGCTGGCGAGTTTTGGGGAGAGTGGCAGATGCAAGTGTTTTTGCAGCAATTTCCAGCGGTTGAACACCTGCGTCCGTTTTTGCCAGACGTGTTGCATTTTGATCGGGATCATTCAATTCTTGTCTGCCGTTACCTGGATGATTACCAGGATTTAATGGAGTTCTACAGTAAGGAAAATCGTTTTTTTCCAGAAATTGCGGTGGCAATTAGTACGTTCTTGGCGACTCTCCATCGCGATACGTTTAACTGCCAAGACTATCAGCATTTCTTTGCTCAACAGTCGGATCAGCTCACGAGTGACCAAGTTCCTAAATTGATTCGAGGATTGGAACGGATTAGACCGGAAATTTTTGGTCAAGTGCCTGCTGATGGGTTGAAGTTTTTTGCCCTTTATCAGCGGTATGATAGTTTGGGGTGTGCGATCGCGGAGTTAGGCAGTGCTTTTGCTCCCTGTTGCCTGACGCACAATGACCTGAAGTTGAATAATATCCTGCTGCACAGGGATTGGGAGCAAACTCCTGATAGCATTGTCCGTATTATTGACTGGGAGCGATCGACGTGGGGAGATCCAGCGTTTGATTTAGGAACACTACTTGCCAGCTATGTGCAAATTTGGCTCAGTAGCTTGGTGATCAGTAATTCACTCAGTATCGAAGAATCTCTGCGTTTAGCGGCGACACCCCTAGAACAGCTTCAGCCTTCCATTGCTGCCCTAATTCAAGCGTATTGTGACACGTTCTCGGATATCTTTAATCATCGCCCTGATTTCTTACAACGGGTGGTGCAATTTACAGGTTTTGCTTTAATTCAACAGATTCAGGCAATGATTCAGTATCAAAAATCTTTTGGCAATATGGGGATTGCGATGCTTCAGGTTGCCAAGACGTTGTTATGTCGTCCGGAACAATCAATGGCGACGATTTTTGGTGCTGCGGCGGTTCAATTGACTCAGCGTAGCACAAACACCAAACACCACATATCCTAGGGGTACGGCAGTGCCGTACCCCTACAGGTAGCGCCCGTACCGCCAAGAAAGCGTAAGTTCCAAGATATTTAGTGACAAACGATTATGCAATTACTCGATTCTCTTCAAACTCAGCGAACAACTGAGGCAACTGGGCGATTACTCGATGTTCTGGATGATATTGTTAATAAGGTTGAGATTCAGTCTGATTTCTCGATTCGCCATCCTGATTACAAACCCTTTGAACTGCCTGCTGAGGTGGTTGCCCGTTTTCAGAAAATGCCTGGGGATATTCAGCAGAAATATCTGAGCTTGCAACTGCGGAGTTTTCTCTACGGTATCTATTACAATGGCTCGATGCGAACTGCCCTCGCACCAGAGGCGGATGCAAATCCTTTGGCACTAGATCTAGAGAACAATACCTTTATGGGAGTAGATTTGGGATTTTATCAGCGATTGCATCAAAGCAATAGCGGTACTGGCTACTTTGACAGAGGTTGGTATGTTTTCAGGGAGGAAAGTGATGGCAGTTTAGCGGTGACGAATGGGAGTTTGAGGCTACATATTGAGCGAGATAAGCATCTTCAATCATTTGAGCAAGCTACTGTTGTGGGTGATTCGGTGGCTATCCGGATGCCTAAGAATTTTGTGCAAAATGGCTTTTATATGGCGGTTGGTAATGTGGGGTCAAATCGTCAAGACGATTCAAAAGGTGAGTCGGTAACGGTGCGAATTTACTTCAATTTGACTTCTGAAGGTGCAGTTGCGGTGATGGGTAGCCTGACGCGGCGGCTAAATGAGAAGGCGATTCCTTTCAATTTCAAGGTTTTGTACAATCCAAAAAACTACGGACGTCACGATTCAGGGGTACTGTACTTTGACAAGAGTGATTATCAGGGAGTTAGAGAAGTTTTACAGGCTTTGTATGGAGAGAATCAAGCGTATTTTCAGCCAGAGATTCCCTTATTTACCATGCCGCTTGCACCGGGGTTAGGGTTGGCAGAGGAACCCGACCAAAAATTCGCTCAAAAGGAAAGCTTTGGCATGAATCGGTGTCAAATTGTGGCGAATGGGTTGCTGGATGCTTGGCATCAAGGGGATGATTCCCCAGAGGGGAAGATGACCTCTATACTTCAGCAATTCTCCCTCCTGGGAATTGACTGGCAGCGTGCCTACCTCAATGCTAACTCTGAAGACATCTACACGCCAATAGACTTATGCAACTGATACTCCAAAATTGTGGCGACGCCGACTGCTGGTTAAGCAAAGCTACCAGATGACTTTGAGTAATGCAAGCAGCAGCAATAAGTCATCCTTTGACGATTCTCAGATTCAGATAGGAACTCACTCGGTTGCTTTAACCCAAGATAAAGTTTGGGTTGAATTTTTATATTTTTTTAGTGTTAAAAGCAAATTAATAAATGGATGTTGACATAAAAAATAAATTATTAATTTTTCGTTGAAACACCTTGTTAAACAAGATTTATTTTAATTTATTTGATTGCTTTATACTTAAATAGTGCAGCAAATAAGCAATAAATATTTTATTTCCATAAAATATTTATATTACAGTTGAAAAACTAGAACAAATACCATAATATATAAATGGGATGAGGCAATTCAAAGTCTAATCCCAACTGCAACAACTTTAGTTAGGAGTATATTTCCAAATGGCTAGTATTACAATTTCTGATGTACGTCCCGTTGGTGCTGACCTGTTCCTGGATTCCGAAAGCTTTCTCCATCAGCTAACGGATCAGGAAATTGGGGATGTGTTTGGTGGAGATACCATAGCGCCTGGAAAGGCCAATGGCGGCTTTGTTTTACTCTATAGCGCCGTTTGCATTTACTGGTGAAGATAATAATTCACGGTCATTCTGGAACTCTGGTGCTTCTAAGCAGTTGTTCATTTAGCTTGATTAATGAGATGTTAAGCTCCTTGATGGCATATTAGGCGTGTGCCAAATAAATGACGAACAGCTTATTGTTTGAAAGCCTCGACTGAGCGCCAAGGCCGTTAAGTAAATTCAGCAAATCTTCCTTAACCCAAGATTACTCGATTGATCTTGGGTTTTTTATGTAAATTTTTAATATTTACCTATTAAAAATTTACATGAACTTGAAAAATATCTCGTGCAAATACGGGATATTTTATAACAATCAAACGGTCTCAAGTGGCTAAACTTGTTGCTTAACCCAGGCAGAAAACAAATGTGAAAAAATCTGATGGCGCAGCATATTATCCAATTGCGGTTGAATCAACTCCTCTACCAAAATCAGATGTACTCCCTTAGAAGTCACGATGGGTTTGACCATCTGGGGAGGAGTAGCGACAAAGACAACAGCAGAAATCTCCGGCTTCAGCTCCTTGCGGCGTACTATTCCCCGATATCCCCCCTTTCGACGTAACTCGATATCCTGAATATATTGATGAGCCACCTCATAGAAACTCATCTCACCTTCCTGAATCGTATAGAAGAGTTCCATTGCTAAATCTTTATCATCCAGGATGACCTCATACATGACCACGCCAGCATAATCTAGCTGGTGTTCAAAAAAGTATGGTTCAATTTTATTTGCAAAAAGATGGGCAGCCAACTTCGTAGACATGAGCCTGTTGTAGACAATTTCTTCAAATTCATCTAAAGACAGATTATGTTTTTGCAGCCATGCCCAGGTATCGTCAGCACTCCGGAGTTTGTTCATTAACCGGAATTTATTAGCTGCTTTCTGGAGTTCCTCCGTCTCTACTTTAATTCCTGCCTCTTCTGCCGCATTCGCAATAATCTTGCGAGTAACAATTTGCTCAACTATGTCAGGAATCTGACAGGATAGCTTAACTTGATGCAGAATATCCTCATGGGAAATAGTAATTGCTTGTAACATGATATACTCCTCAATTCTAAGTTTTCAAGGCAAGTCTATAAACCTGAGTCGGGGCGGGTTTAGTCATATCTTGGGGAAACCGAAAAGATAGTAGTGAAACCCGCCCCTACAATGCTAATCCACCAATTAAGATGTGCTACGCCACTATTACTTAAAAATAACCTTCCTTCGTTGCACCACATACTGTAAAAACTAAGCTCCTCAATTAGGTTATTGACTGTCTATTTCAACCCGCCGATTTCACGGGACTAATTTTTCTGTAAATCCGAATCCATAGTCCAAAAAAAAATTAAAGTTCTAACCCCCCTTTTTGCAACTTCTTAAACGGATCAAGAATAAAATCAATAATGCGACGCTGCCGGACAATTACCTCAGCTATTGCCGTCTGTCCAGCCGCTAAATCTGTACAACCTTGTGAGGTTTGAATACAACTCTGTTTCAACTCAATTTCCAGGTCAAACGTCGCTATCTGACCCTGCTCAGTTTCCGTCACCTTAGACGTAGGTGAAATCTGACTCACCGTTCCTTCGACTACCCCGTAATCTTGAAACGGATAAGCATCAAACTTCATCTTGACAGGCATCCCTTCACGCAGCGTCCCACTTTCAGATGTCGCCATCTGCGCCCGCAGGATAAGAGAAGCATTCTTGGGCGCAATTTCAGCAATTAAGGTAGTCGGTTGTACTACCGCCCCAGTTCGTTGAATCGGCAACTGAAAAACTGTCCCACTCACGGGGGCGCGTAACACTCGTTGTCCTAACTGAAATTCCCACGCTTGAATCTGACTTTTGCTCTGAGAAATTTCGGCTTTAAGCGTCGTAATTTGGGTTTGCAGTTCTTTGAGCTGTTCTTCACTCCTAAGCATAGCCAGTTCCCCCGAATGAATCAAACTCTGATAGCTCTTTTGCTGCTCTTGTAAGCGCAGTTTAGCTTGCTCAATATCAGACTGGGCTTGATAAATAATCCTCTGATAGCTGCTTTGTTGCTCTTCCTTCCGCAGCTTCGCTTGCTGCACATCCGACTCCGCTTGTTCCTGTAATCGTTGCCGTTCTTGAGCCAAATCTTCCTGTTCAACCACCTTAATTTCGGGCACCACACCTTGCTCCTGAATTTGGCGGTAACGTTGGACTTCTCTTTGTGCTTTAGTTAAACGAATTTCGGCTAAATTCAAGGCAGTTTGGCTATAGTCAAGGTTTTTCTTTGCCTGATTGACTTGCGCCAGTTTCTCCTCTTTTTGTAAATTGTAAGAATTCCTGAGAGATTCCAAATTCTGCCGTGCTTGCTCTACTTGAGCCTGTTTTTCCAATGCTTGAGCCTGATTCTGTTGCTGTTGAGCGCGAACTCCCAGAAGTAATTGGTTTTTCATTAATTCCAACTGCGCCAGCCGATTTTGTTGCCCTTCTAATCTCGTCTGAGCTTGCTGAAGTTCGCTCTTAATCTCCTCAGATTCCAGTTCCAGTAACGGCTGCTTGTTTGTTACCAATTGACCTTCCTTGACTAAAACCTTAGCTACTGTCCCCGCCACGGGTGCATCCACTTTAAACACATTCCCCTGCGGCTCTAGTCGCCCTCTGGCACTCCCGGTTTCATCTACCTTAGATAGCATTGCCCAGGGTAATACAATCCCGGCAAACATGACTAAGAAATACAGCAACCCTCGCGTCCAGACTCGCGGTAAGGTATCAATTAGTTCCTTGGTCAATGATGACCAATCTTCATTAATCAGTTCAGATGAGTTTACCAGCTTTGGCGGTGCTGTTTGAGTCGGATTATTGGTCATAATCGCTTCAGTCTGTTCTTGACCACGAGGATAGTGACCATTCCGACTCCCTGGTTCCTGTGTCGATAGGTTGGGCATATTAGTGTTGATTGTTAATTGTTCATTGTTCATTGTTCATTGGAATTTCCAAGGAAAGCCTGTCAGTTAATTGTGGGATAAATTTGTTTTGCATTGAGGGAACTTTAGCCCTCTCCAGTTATGCGTTATAGCACTAAAGTGCTTACTACAAACAAAGCACTATTTTATACACTAGACAGTCTCGAATTCCCATTAGCGATTAGCCTTTTATTCAACCTGTCACAGTCAGTTGCTGCTGATTGAGATAGAAATACTGACCCCGCTTTGCCATTAATTCATCGTGAGTTCCACTTTCCACCAAAACCCCTCTATCTAACACCAAAATTCGGTCAGCATTGCGGACTGTTGACAAACGATGAGCAATCACCAACGTTGTCCTATCCGTGAGAATCGTATTCAAATTAGTCTGAATAATCCGTTCCGATTCAGCATCCAAATTACTCGTCGCTTCATCTAAAATCAACAATCGCGGATTTCCTAATAAAGCACGAGCAATCGCAAGACGCTGTCGTTGTCCCCCCGATAGCATTCCTCCCCCTTCACCGATTTGGGTTTCATAAGCCATCGGCAATTCTTTAATAAACTGATGCGCCCCCGCCTGTTTAGCCGCGTCAATCACATCATCCAACGTAGCTTCTGGATGACCCACTGTAATATTGTCCCGAATTGTACCCCCAAATAGAAACGTATCCTGGTCAACCACACCAATTTGCTGACGGAGCGATCGCAGGGATAAACTGGTAACATCGTAGCCATCAACGAGAATCTTCCCTTCAGTCGCAGGATAGAGCCCCAAAACCAGTTTAGAAATCGTCGTTTTCCCCGAACCACTACGCCCAACCAGCGCCACCATTTGCCCGGGGTGCACGTCAAAACTGACATTTTCTAGCGTATTCATATCACTTTCGGGATGGTAACGAAACGTGACTTGCTCAAACCGAATATGTCCGCGAATTGGGGGTAAAAATTGACGAGATGAGGAGTGTAAATCTTCCTCGGTTTCAGTGTCAATCACATCATTAATTCGCTCCACCGCAATCACGACTTCCTGCAAATCATTCCACAACACAATCAGCCGCTGAAAGGGACGAATTACATTCCCCAGCAACATATTAAACGCGACTAATTGCCCAATCGTAAGTTCATTTTGAATCACCAGCCACGCGCCAAACCAGAGTAAGGCTGTCGTGACGACGGCTTCAATGGTTAAGCTAAATGTCTGGAGTGTATTGCCAATCACCTGTCCAGAAAAGGACGTTTTAATCGACTTGCCAAACAAATCCTCCCAATGCCAGCGCACCGTCTGCTCAACTGCCATGGATTTGACAGTACGAATCCCCGTCAGGGATTGGATTAAGTAGCCCGTTTCCTCCGTATAAGCCCCAAAAATCTCACGGGAAACTCGCTGTAAAAACGGTGTGGCAATTAACGCCAATACCACAAAGGGTGGTACAATAACTAACGTTAATAGTGCCATCTTCCAACTGTACCAAAACATCAATCCCACATAGATAAATACCGTCAGTAAATCCAGCAGAATGGATAGGGCTTCCCCCGTAAGAAAACGCTGAATCTTGCGATTTTCCTGGACACGGGAAATGATGTCTCCCACATAACGAGACTCAAAGAAACTCAAGGGAAGCCGGAAGGTATGGCTAATAAACCCGACAATCAGCGCTAAATCGACTCGGTTGGCGGTATGATCTAAAAGGTACTGCCGCAGTCCAGTTATGGCGACTCGAAACAAGCCAAAGATGAGTAACCCTAACCCGACGGCGGTTAACGTCAACGTGCTGCGCTGTACCACCACCCGATCCAACAGCAACTGAGTAAATAGGGGTGTGATCAGTCCAAAAATCTGAATCAGAACCGAAGCAATCAACACCTCCAGCAACACCAGTTGGTGGGGTTTCACCAGTTCAAAGAATTGCCAGAAGGGGGTGCTGGCTTCTTGAGCCTGCTTGAGCAACGCTGTAGGCTGGAGTAATAAGGTATAGCCCGTCCAATCCGCTTTAAATTGGGCATGAGTTAGGCTACGCTGACCAATAGCCGGATCAGCAACAATCACGCGATCGCGAGTCACCTCATAAACGACAATATAGTGCTTCCCTTGCCAATGGACAATCGCCGGTAACCGTTGTTCAGCCAGTTTATTCAGACTGGCTTTTACCGGACGAGTGGTAAACCCAATACTCTCAGCCGCAGCGGCTAACCCCCGCAGTGACGCCCCATTACGGTCAACATTGGCAATATCCCGCAGGCGATTCACACTAAACCGCTTCCCCCAGTAACGCCCCACCATCACCAGACAAGCCGCACCGCAATCCGAGGCACTTTGCTGGGCAAAGAAGGGATAGCGCCGGGTGATTCGCCCCCACCACTGACCCACTTTTACGGTAGGGTTGGGGAAGTACGCTCGACTTATCTGGGACTGGGGTTTTTGTTCCTCAGACCGTTGAGACAAGACAACCGCCTCAGACTGACGGGCATATTCTGTAACCGATGGGTTGTCAGTGGATTGGCTGGCGTTTGCCCCCCTCACCTGTGAATCTCGGCGTACTGCGGATGAGTACAAATGCTCTTTTATCGAGGGATACTGGCGAATGAGCGATCGCAAAACATCACCAGGAATATAGCAAAGCCTCAACTTGACGGAAGCCCTAGCCGCATAGGGGTGGAATTCCTCCTCTGG
Organism: Coleofasciculus sp. B1-GNL1-01; assembly: GCF_040220235.1. Lineage (NCBI taxonomy): Bacteria > Bacillati > Cyanobacteriota > Cyanophyceae > Coleofasciculales > Coleofasciculaceae > Coleofasciculus > Coleofasciculus sp. B1-GNL1-01. The sequence continues at coordinate 2,684 of NZ_JAVJTO010000035.1, read as the reverse complement.
AAACAGCGTGAGTTCACCAAATGACGCCCCTGTCTCTAGTGACGTAATTAAATCATCTGTACTATTGAGCAGTCTGACTTTACCCGCCAAAATAATATAGAGTCCCACCGTCGCCTCTGCTGTCTGCCAGAACCGTTTGCCTGGGGTTGGCTCTAGAATTTGAATCTGCTGAAAACAGTTTAAGAGTTCCGCATCGGAAAGTGTTTGTCCCAAGGTTTGGGCAAGCTGTTGACTAAGCTGTTGCTGAGAAAAGGCTGATGACTTCTGAACCATGAGTTAGTTACTGGTCTTGATAAAATTGAGTGACCACGGGAGTTCGGACTCGGAAGACGATTGCAAGTCCCCAATTCTGATTCGAGAGCCTTGAGGGGTTTCCAACTCCGTTACCTCTGGTGCTGAATCGGATTTGGGTCGAGTGGAGAGTCCCATCTTCTTGAGCAAAAGGTTAACATTGCGATCGCTCACCTCAATCCCCAATTCTTTCGCCAGATGCTTACTTAACCATTGCCCGGTCCAGCGCCCAAAGGAATAGCCATAATCACGGGGACTATGGCTCACCAGTTCTTTCAACCGCTCTAAATACTGATCATTTACCGTCTTCGGGCGACCAATCCGACTCTCTTGCCATTGGTGTGCCATTCCCGCACGGGCGATGTGTATCCAATGTCGTGCGGTTGCTGGACAACACCCCAAGGTTTGACAAATTTTGGCTTGAGATATCCCTTCATCTGCCAGCAACATAATTTCAATCCGCTGGCGGTACTTTTCCGGTAAATCCTCTTGCAGACTTTTTTGCAGCAGTTTGCGCTGAAATGGTGTTAGATACTGACCCGATGTTTTCACCGTCATCTCTCCTTATGGAATTTCAGTTATGGCGAATCACTGAGCGTCAACCATCAGGGTGATGATTTCCCCTTGCCAATCCGGTCACAAGTGAGCTTTTTTTGTCACTTTTGTGACTTAATGGTCACTATTGTGACAATTATTTCGCGAGTTGTCAATCTAGTTGCGGCAATAGACTAACCCCCCTAAAGACAGGGGAAGGCATATCGGCTAGAATTGGGGAGAAATAAATGTCACAGCCCACTTTGGAAGTAACAGTCACAAGTGTGGATGGGCTAGCAAGCGATGAACCAGAATGGATCAAAAGGAGTTCGAGGAAGCATTTAATCGGTTAACACCCCGACGCAAGCAGGTGTTACGACGAGTATTGGCGGGTGAAACCGATGGAGCGATCGCCAAGTCTCTGGAGATTGGAGAAGCTACAGTCAGAAAACATATTGAACGGATTTGTCAAACATTAGGGTTAGACAATGACCATGCCGATGAGCGCCGTTACAAACGCTTGGAAGTCGCGAAGCTTGTGGCACAGTACAAACCTGAACTACTCACAGACTCCACCCCTGTCACTGCCAATCAGGTGACACACAAAACAGCCAATGCCAAAGACACCAGTGATACTGAAATAGGGGCTGCCCAAACCCCTGAGTCAGCAAAGTTAGCCGAAGACTCTCAAAATGAACCTGATGTCATCTGGCAGTTACCCGCCATGACCCAACCTGTCCGCGAGCAGCTCCTCAAAACATTCAGCCAACTGATTAACGAGGAACCCAAACGGAAGCAAATGGCTAAAAATCTCAACAAAATTGGCTATGAACATTACCTAGAGGGGGACTTTCAACGTGCTGCCTTTTACTTGCAGTGGGCAATTGAATTTAATCCCAACCTAGGCGGCGCTCACTACAACCTGGGTTCAACCTATGAAAAGTTGGAAGATAGTGAGCGTGCCTACCACCATTACCAAGCAGCAGCCAACCACAAAGGACGCGCCGCCGATGCTGCCCTGAGTAACCTGGCTCGTTTAGACATTTTGGCAGGAAACAGCGCTACAACGATTGAGCGGCTCTTGCCAAGAGTAACGCAAGTTAAGGATGCTTCCGTAAAATCCTCTGTACACAAAAATTTGGGTTGGGCGTATCTGCTGCAAAAGCACTATTCTGACGCCCAATATCACCTGCAAAAGGCAATTGAATTAGATAGCGAACGTGCGGCTAGTTACTGTTTACTCGCACAAGTGCAAGAAATTCAAGGGGACGAGGAAAGCGCTCTGGTATCATGGGCAAACTGCCTTACCTATGACACCAGAGACAAGAGACAAAAAGAAGTCGCTTGGAGATCTCCGGAATTAGATTTCTGGCAGTTTCAGGCACGCGAACGCCTAAAAGCTTCAGGTAATTACGCTGATATTTCCACAACGTCTGAATAGATAATGGCTTTTTCCTTTCAAGGTAGCGGTACTAGAGTTCGAGATCAAGGATTAGGAACAATTGGCACATCATCTTCATCTTCATCATCTTCATCCTGAGTAGAACTAGTAGACTGATCGCCGTTGATTTTCAAGAGTGATAGGTAGAGAGTCTTGGTGATTGGTTCGTTGTAATTGTTCATCTGCAAAAAAAATAGTGCTATTGAAACACCTCAAACCCTTTAACTGGCTTATTAGGAGCGAGTTTTGCGATTTATGCAGTTAACTGGAAAAAAATTTGGCTCTCCCGTACATAAGGTGATAAATTTTCCTTATATGTGTAGCGATTGGCTTGATTTGAAGAAAACCTAGCTTAATCGCTTAATTAGTTGGGTTCCCTTCGTCAACCTAACCTACAAGTATTACACCGTGAGACTTT